>NZ_CP096592.1:165000-170000 GCF_023238325.1 Bacillus inaquosorum | reverse complement strand
TCTCCCCGCCCGATAAGGGCGGCGGGTTAGAAGGTCAATACAGCCAGGGTAGTATCCCACCGATGCCTCCACCGAAGCTGGCGCTCCGGTTTCCAAGGCTCCTACCTATCCTGTACAAGCTGTACCAACATTCAATATCAGGCTGCAGTAAAGCTCCACGGGGTCTTTCCGTCCTGTCGCGGGTAACCTGCATCTTCACAGGTACTATAATTTCACCGAGTCTCTCGTTGAGACAGTGCCCAGATCGTTGCGCCTTTCGTGCGGGTCGGAACTTACCCGACAAGGAATTTCGCTACCTTAGGACCGTTATAGTTACGGCCGCCGTTTACTGGGGCTTCAATTCGCACCTTCGCTTACGCTAAGCGCTCCTCTTAACCTTCCAGCACCGGGCAGGCGTCAGCCCCTATACTTCGCCTTACGGCTTCGCAGAGACCTGTGTTTTTGCTAAACAGTCGCCTGGGCCTATTCACTGCGGCTCTCTCGGGCTTGCACCCTAACAGAGCACCCCTTCTCCCGAAGTTACGGGGTCATTTTGCCGAGTTCCTTAACGAGAGTTCTCTCGATCACCTTAGGATTCTCTCCTCGCCTACCTGTGTCGGTTTGCGGTACGGGCACCTCTCACCTCGCTAGAGGCTTTTCTTGGCAGTGTGGAATCAGGAACTTCGCTACTATATTTCGCTCGCCATCACAGCTCAGCCTTATGGGAAACGGATTTGCCTATTTCCCAGCCTAACTGCTTGGACGCGGATATCCAATACCGCGCTTACCCTATCCTCCTGCGTCCCCCCATTGCTCAAATGGTGAGGAGGTGGTACAGGAATATCAACCTGTTGTCCATCGCCTACGCCTTTCGGCCTCGGCTTAGGTCCCGACTAACCCTGAGCGGACGAGCCTTCCTCAGGAAACCTTAGGCATTCGGTGGAGGGGATTCTCACCCCTCTTTCGCTACTCATACCGGCATTCTCACTTCTAAGCGCTCCACCAGTCCTTCCGGTCTGGCTTCACAGCCCTTAGAACGCTCTCCTACCACTGTTCGAAGAACAGTCCGCAGCTTCGGTGATACGTTTAGCCCCGGTACATTTTCGGCGCAGAGTCACTCGACCAGTGAGCTATTACGCACTCTTTAAATGGTGGCTGCTTCTAAGCCAACATCCTGGTTGTCTAAGCAACTCCACATCCTTTTCCACTTAACGTATACTTTGGGACCTTAGCTGGCGGTCTGGGCTGTTTCCCTTTCGACTACGGATCTTATCACTCGCAGTCTGACTCCCAAGGATAAGTCATTGGCATTCGGAGTTTGACTGAATTCGGTAACCCGGTAGGGGCCCCTAGTCCAATCAGTGCTCTACCTCCAAGACTCTTACCTTGAGGCTAGCCCTAAAGCTATTTCGGAGAGAACCAGCTATCTCCAGGTTCGATTGGCATTTCACCCCTACCCACACCTCATCCCCGCACTTTTCAACGTGCGTGGGTTCGGGCCTCCATTCAGTGTTACCTGAACTTCACCCTGGACATGGGTAGATCACCTGGTTTCGGGTCTACGACCACGTACTCATGCGCCCTATTCAGACTCGCTTTCGCTGCGGCTCCGCATCTTCTGCTTAACCTTGCACGGGATCGTAACTCGCCGGTTCATTCTACAAAAGGCACGCCATCACCCGTTAACGGGCTCTGACTACTTGTAGGCACACGGTTTCAGGATCTCTTTCACTCCCCTTCCGGGGTGCTTTTCACCTTTCCCTCACGGTACTGGTTCACTATCGGTCACTAGGGAGTATTTAGCCTTGGGAGATGGTCCTCCCGGATTCCGACGGAATTTCACGTGTTCCGCCGTACTCAGGATCCACTCAGGAGAGAACGAAGTTTTGACTACAGGGCTGTTACCTCCTATGGCGGGCCTTTCCAGACCTCTTCATCTACCTCGTTCTTTTGTAACTCCGTACAGAGTGTCCTACAACCCCAAGAGGCAAGCCTCTTGGTTTGGGCTAATCCCGTTTCGCTCGCCGCTACTCAGGGAATCGCATTTGCTTTCTCTTCCTCCGGGTACTTAGATGTTTCAGTTCCCCGGGTCTGCCTTCTCATATCCTATGAATTCAGATATGGATACCACTCCATTACGAGTGGTGGGTTTCCCCATTCGGAAATCTCCGGATCAAAGCTTGCTTACAGCTCCCCGAAGCATATCGGTGTTCGTCCCGTCCTTCATCGGCTCCTAGTGCCAAGGCATCCACCGTGCGCCCTTTCTAACTTAACCGTTAAAAAGAATCACTACGTGATATCTTGTCTTACTAATTGAATGTGATGTCTACTGTTATCTAGTTTTCAAAGAACACGTTTCGAAGGAATGATCCTTCAAAACTAAACAAGACAGGGAACGTTCTGTTTATAAGACCCAAGGTCTTATATTCCGTAAATATCCTTAGAAAGGAGGTGATCCAGCCGCACCTTCCGATACGGCTACCTTGTTACGACTTCACCCCAATCATCTGTCCCACCTTCGGCGGCTGGCTCCTAAAAGGTTACCTCACCGACTTCGGGTGTTACAAACTCTCGTGGTGTGACGGGCGGTGTGTACAAGGCCCGGGAACGTATTCACCGCGGCATGCTGATCCGCGATTACTAGCGATTCCAGCTTCACGCAGTCGAGTTGCAGACTGCGATCCGAACTGAGAACAGATTTGTGGGATTGGCTTAACCTCGCGGTTTCGCTGCCCTTTGTTCTGTCCATTGTAGCACGTGTGTAGCCCAGGTCATAAGGGGCATGATGATTTGACGTCATCCCCACCTTCCTCCGGTTTGTCACCGGCAGTCACCTTAGAGTGCCCAACTGAATGCTGGCAACTAAGATCAAGGGTTGCGCTCGTTGCGGGACTTAACCCAACATCTCACGACACGAGCTGACGACAACCATGCACCACCTGTCACTCTGCCCCCGAAGGGGACGTCCTATCTCTAGGATTGTCAGAGGATGTCAAGACCTGGTAAGGTTCTTCGCGTTGCTTCGAATTAAACCACATGCTCCACCGCTTGTGCGGGCCCCCGTCAATTCCTTTGAGTTTCAGTCTTGCGACCGTACTCCCCAGGCGGAGTGCTTAATGCGTTAGCTGCAGCACTAAGGGGCGGAAACCCCCTAACACTTAGCACTCATCGTTTACGGCGTGGACTACCAGGGTATCTAATCCTGTTCGCTCCCCACGCTTTCGCTCCTCAGCGTCAGTTACAGACCAGAGAGTCGCCTTCGCCACTGGTGTTCCTCCACATCTCTACGCATTTCACCGCTACACGTGGAATTCCACTCTCCTCTTCTGCACTCAAGTTCCCCAGTTTCCAATGACCCTCCCCGGTTGAGCCGGGGGCTTTCACATCAGACTTAAGAAACCGCCTGCGAGCCCTTTACGCCCAATAATTCCGGACAACGCTTGCCACCTACGTATTACCGCGGCTGCTGGCACGTAGTTAGCCGTGGCTTTCTGGTTAGGTACCGTCAAGGTACCGCCCTATTCGAACGGTACTTGTTCTTCCCTAACAACAGAGCTTTACGATCCGAAAACCTTCATCACTCACGCGGCGTTGCTCCGTCAGACTTTCGTCCATTGCGGAAGATTCCCTACTGCTGCCTCCCGTAGGAGTCTGGGCCGTGTCTCAGTCCCAGTGTGGCCGATCACCCTCTCAGGTCGGCTACGCATCGTTGCCTTGGTGAGCCGTTACCTCACCAACTAGCTAATGCGCCGCGGGTCCATCTGTAAGTGGTAGCCGAAGCCACCTTTTATGTTTGAACCATGCGGTTCAAACAAGCATCCGGTATTAGCCCCGGTTTCCCGGAGTTATCCCAGTCTTACAGGCAGGTTACCCACGTGTTACTCACCCGTCCGCCGCTAACATCAGGGAGCAAGCTCCCATCTGTCCGCTCGACTTGCATGTATTAGGCACGCCGCCAGCGTTCGTCCTGAGCCAGGATCAAACTCTCCGATAAAGTAGTTTGACTGACTACGCACATCGCTGTGCGATTTATTTAAAAATGAATTAACAGGTACGTTTTGTCTTGTTTAGTTTTCAAAGATCATTTCGTTTGTTCGCTTTGTTAAAGCAACTTTATTAGTATACAACGCTGCTTCTTCAAAGTCAACAACTTTTTTAAAACTTTTGGTGGAGCCTAGCGGGATCGAACCGCTGACCTCCTGCGTGCAAAGCAGGCGCTCTCCCAGCTGAGCTAAGGCCCCATTAAAATGGTCGGGAAGACAGGATTCGAACCTGCGACCCCATGGTCCCAAACCATGTGCTCTACCAAGCTGAGCTACTTCCCGATTCCCTATCTATTCTATTAAAAATAATGGCGCGCCCGAGAGGAGTCGAACCCCTAACCTTTTGATCCGTAGTCAAACGCTCTATCCAATTGAGCTACGGGCGCAATCAATTTTAGAATATCCCGTTGGGATAAAAATGGAGCGGAAGACGGGATTCGAACCCGCGACCCCCACCTTGGCAAGGTGGTGTTCTACCACTGAACTACTTCCGCATATCGCAATAAAAAAAGCTTTCTCCTTTTTGAGAAACCTTGGTAAGATAAATACATTTAGTAAAGCTTCCAAGCGGGCTCGAACCGCTGACCTCTTCCTTACCATGGAAGTGCTCTACCTGCTGAGCTATGGAAGCAATGGCTCCGCAGGTAGGATTCGAACCTACGACCGATCGGTTAACAGCCGATAGCTCTACCACTGAGCTACTGCGGAATAATATAAGCTTCATAAACAAACATGGTAGAAATAATAAAACTGCTTGGCGGCGTCCTACTCTCACAGGGGGAAACCCCCGACTACCATCGGCGCTGAAGAGCTTAACTTCCGTGTTCGGTATGGGAACGGGTGTGACCTCTTCGCTATCGCCACCAAACAAATTGAGAGTGTTCTCTCAAAACTAGATAACAGGTGTGACATCATTCAAAATGTGGTTAAGTCCTCGATCGATTAGTATCTGTCAGCTCCATGTGTCGCCACACTTCC
>NZ_CP096592.1:35000-162500 GCF_023238325.1 Bacillus inaquosorum | reverse complement strand
ACCTCCTATGGCGGGCCTTTCCAGACCTCTTCATCTACCTCGTTCTTTTGTAACTCCGTACAGAGTGTCCTACAACCCCAAGAGGCAAGCCTCTTGGTTTGGGCTAATCCCGTTTCGCTCGCCGCTACTCAGGGAATCGCATTTGCTTTCTCTTCCTCCGGGTACTTAGATGTTTCAGTTCCCCGGGTCTGCCTTCTCATATCCTATGAATTCAGATATGGATACCACTCCATTACGAGTGGTGGGTTTCCCCATTCGGAAATCTCCGGATCAAAGCTTGCTTACAGCTCCCCGAAGCATATCGGTGTTCGTCCCGTCCTTCATCGGCTCCTAGTGCCAAGGCATCCACCGTGCGCCCTTTCTAACTTAACCGTTAAAAAGAATCACTACGTGATATCTTGTCTTACTAATTGAATGTGATGTCTACTGTTATCTAGTTTTCAAAGAACACGTTTCGAAGGAATGATCCTTCAAAACTAAACAAGACAGGGAACGTTCTGTTTATAAGACCCAAGGTCTTATATTCCGTAAATATCCTTAGAAAGGAGGTGATCCAGCCGCACCTTCCGATACGGCTACCTTGTTACGACTTCACCCCAATCATCTGTCCCACCTTCGGCGGCTGGCTCCTAAAAGGTTACCTCACCGACTTCGGGTGTTACAAACTCTCGTGGTGTGACGGGCGGTGTGTACAAGGCCCGGGAACGTATTCACCGCGGCATGCTGATCCGCGATTACTAGCGATTCCAGCTTCACGCAGTCGAGTTGCAGACTGCGATCCGAACTGAGAACAGATTTGTGGGATTGGCTTAACCTCGCGGTTTCGCTGCCCTTTGTTCTGTCCATTGTAGCACGTGTGTAGCCCAGGTCATAAGGGGCATGATGATTTGACGTCATCCCCACCTTCCTCCGGTTTGTCACCGGCAGTCACCTTAGAGTGCCCAACTGAATGCTGGCAACTAAGATCAAGGGTTGCGCTCGTTGCGGGACTTAACCCAACATCTCACGACACGAGCTGACGACAACCATGCACCACCTGTCACTCTGCCCCCGAAGGGGACGTCCTATCTCTAGGATTGTCAGAGGATGTCAAGACCTGGTAAGGTTCTTCGCGTTGCTTCGAATTAAACCACATGCTCCACCGCTTGTGCGGGCCCCCGTCAATTCCTTTGAGTTTCAGTCTTGCGACCGTACTCCCCAGGCGGAGTGCTTAATGCGTTAGCTGCAGCACTAAGGGGCGGAAACCCCCTAACACTTAGCACTCATCGTTTACGGCGTGGACTACCAGGGTATCTAATCCTGTTCGCTCCCCACGCTTTCGCTCCTCAGCGTCAGTTACAGACCAGAGAGTCGCCTTCGCCACTGGTGTTCCTCCACATCTCTACGCATTTCACCGCTACACGTGGAATTCCACTCTCCTCTTCTGCACTCAAGTTCCCCAGTTTCCAATGACCCTCCCCGGTTGAGCCGGGGGCTTTCACATCAGACTTAAGAAACCGCCTGCGAGCCCTTTACGCCCAATAATTCCGGACAACGCTTGCCACCTACGTATTACCGCGGCTGCTGGCACGTAGTTAGCCGTGGCTTTCTGGTTAGGTACCGTCAAGGTACCGCCCTATTCGAACGGTACTTGTTCTTCCCTAACAACAGAGCTTTACGATCCGAAAACCTTCATCACTCACGCGGCGTTGCTCCGTCAGACTTTCGTCCATTGCGGAAGATTCCCTACTGCTGCCTCCCGTAGGAGTCTGGGCCGTGTCTCAGTCCCAGTGTGGCCGATCACCCTCTCAGGTCGGCTACGCATCGTTGCCTTGGTGAGCCGTTACCTCACCAACTAGCTAATGCGCCGCGGGTCCATCTGTAAGTGGTAGCCGAAGCCACCTTTTATGTTTGAACCATGCGGTTCAAACAAGCATCCGGTATTAGCCCCGGTTTCCCGGAGTTATCCCAGTCTTACAGGCAGGTTACCCACGTGTTACTCACCCGTCCGCCGCTAACATCAGGGAGCAAGCTCCCATCTGTCCGCTCGACTTGCATGTATTAGGCACGCCGCCAGCGTTCGTCCTGAGCCAGGATCAAACTCTCCGATAAAGTAGTTTGACTGACTACGCACATCGCTGTGCGATTTATTAAAAATGAATTAACAGGTACGTTTTGTCTTGTTTAGTTTTCAAAGATCATTACTGCCACTTAACGAAGCAGCTTTATTACTATAACATTTAGCTTCCTTTAAGTCAACAGCTTTTTTCAAAGCATTTAATGAAGCTTTTAATTGTTGTCAGCTGTTTATCAGCGACGAATAATAATATATCACGGATATTATCAAAAGGTCAACACCTAATTTAAGCTGCATGTGAAGAGACATTTTATCGGTTATATTCAATTGGCCATGCTCATAAGATGTAATACAAGAATGATGGACAAGATAAGGAGGCATCATCAGTGAATCACTTCTATGTGTGGCACATTAAACGAGTGAAACAATTTATCATTATACTTATCGCCGCATTTGCAGCAGCCAGCTTTTTTTATATCCAAAGGGCTGTCCCGCTTCCCGTGTTTTCAACAGACACCGGACCTAAAGCCATTTATAAAGGAGAAACAGATTCAAAAGACATTGCCCTTACTTTTGATATCAGCTGGGGTGATGAGAAAGCAGAACCCATTCTTAATACCTTAAAAGAGAACGGTATTAAAAATGCGACGTTTTTCCTTTCCGCTTCTTGGGCAGAACGACACCCCGACACAGTGGCGCGTATCGTAAAGGATGGCCATCAAATAGGGAGCATGGGCTATGCCTATAAAAACTATGCCAATTTAGAAAGCAGCGAAATAAAAAAGGACATTAACCGTGCGCAAACTGCCTTTGAAAAGTTAGGGATCAAAGACATACAGCTATTAAGACCCCCTACCGGACAATTCAATAAGAATGTTCTCACGGTCGCAAAGCAATACAATTACACAGTCGTTCATTACAGTGTAAACTCTCAAGATTGGACAAATCCCGGCGTTGAAAAAATCATCGACAATGTGACCAAGCAAGTTTCAGGAGGCGACATTATTCTTTTACACGCCTCCGACTCGGCAAAACAAACAGAAGAAGCGCTGCCTGATATCATCCATCAGCTGAAAGAAAAAGGATTAAAAAATGTAACCGTAGGTGATCTCATTGCAAATTCTGATGCCAAATCCGCAGAGGTAAAGTAATTTACTTCGCTGCAAACTTCGGCAGCATCAGCAATTGGAAAGCATTGCACGCCATTAACGGAAAAAGCATTAAATAAAGCCAGTCCTCATCATTTACTCTTAATGCAGGGAACCATTCTAATGCAGTAATCACAACCATCAAAAACAACGATGACACAAACGTTTTTCTAGAGGACTGCTTTTGCTTTATATAAGCTGTAATCACCCCAAAGATCAACAAAAATACCGGTAACCACGCATAACCAGCCATCGATTCTCCGCTCTCTCCAAAAAATAAAAAACGCACGTACATGAGATCAAAAGCAACAAACAGGATGAAAAATAACTGAAGCAAATTCCACAATGATGAGGATCTTAATATCTCAAGTGCAAACCGGTGAACTGTTAAAAACACGAAAAAGCCCATTTGACTGATCACACTGAAAATCATGCCTACTCCGATAAACCAAAATAAAACAGAGAAAATCTGTCCCGCTTCGAAAGCAAGAAACAGCCCCCTATATTCTCCCCATTTTAAAGCAAAACCCACAATACTCGTGATAAGCGCTCCGACAGCTAAAATAGAAAAGAAAAAACGAACTAGACCACGGCTTTTCATTTCTTTATTCATCCCCTCAAAAATCGCAAACCGCGATATTTTGTTATGTATAAATCCAAACAGATGAATCATATTAAAAGTAAGACAAGTATGTGAAAGGAGCTTAAGCATGTCAAAAGCCAAAACGCTATTGATGAGCTGTTTTTTGTTATTATCTGTAACAGCTTGCGCTCCAAAAGACCAAGCAGCGGATATGGACTATGATCAGACCAAAAAAATGGTTGTTGATATATTAAAAACTGATGATGGAAAGAAAGCCATTAAGGAATTATTAAACGATGATGCGATGAATGAAGCGCTGGTGATTGACCAAGATGCGATTAAAGGAACAATAGAAAAAACACTCACCTCTAAAAAAGGTGAAGAATTTTGGAAAAACATCTTTGAAGACACTGATTTTGCTGAAGGCTTTGCCAAAACTCTTCAGACTGAGCATGAAAAAGTGATTAAAAAACTGATGAAGGATCCGGATTACCAGAAGATGCTGATGGGCGTTATGCAGGATCCGGGCATGAATAAAAAGTACAGCGAACTTGCAAAAAGCCAAGAATTCCGAAGTTATTTAGAAGAGGTTATTAACGAAACACTTTCTAGCCCGCTTTACAAAAAACAGTTCGAAGATGAGCTGAAAAAAGCAGCAAAAGATACTGCCAAAGAAAGTGAATAAAGGGAAGGCCGGGATATAGAATCCCGGTTCGCCCTTTTTATACTTGCACTGACATTTTTGCAATTATTTTTTTTGCAATATCCTGATATATTTCTCCGATGGGATGATTTTCGTCATAAACAGACGGCGCAAATTGATCCTTATCCCAATCAGGCTGTTTCAACGGGATTCTGCCGAGCAAAGGCACGTTTAGTTCCTCAGCTAGTTTATCTCCGCCGCCTTTACCAAAGACATATTCTCTTTCCCCAGTCTTTGCGCTTTCATAGTAAGCCATGTTCTCTATGACACCAACAACCTCATGATCGGTTTTAATCGCCATAGAGCCCGCTCTGGCCGCGACAAAAGCAGCTGTTGGATGCGGCGTCGATACGATGATTTCTTTGCAGCTCGGAAGCATTGTATGTACATCGAGAGCAACGTCCCCTGTCCCAGGCGGAAGATCAAGAACGATATAGTCTACTTCTCCCCACTCTACTTCGTGGAAAAAGTTATTCAGCATTTTGCCAAGCATCGGGCCTCTCCATACGACGGGTGCATTTTCTTCTACGAAAAAGCCCATTGACATCACCTTTACCCCGAAGCGTTCAACAGGAAGAAGTTTCTCTCCCTCAATGGTTGGACGCACAGTGATACCCATCATATCCGGCACACTGAAGCCATAAATATCAGCATCAATTAAACCGACCTTTTTCCCAAGACGAGCCAGAGAAATAGCAAGGTTTACTGACACAGTAGACTTGCCTACGCCGCCTTTTCCGCTTGCTACAGCAAGAAAGACTGGCGGGTTATCCATATTTAACAGTGTTTTTTTCTCAGCTGACGGCGCCCGGAATTTAGCAACCGTTTCTTCCGGAAGCTCTTCAAATCGAAGGCCGACCGTCTCAGCGCCTGCCCCTTTTAAGACGTTTACGATCTCTTGCTGAATCTGCATTTGCTCTGCAGTTCCGGTTTTGGCAAGAGCGACTTTTACACTGACATGCCGTTTTTCAGGCTTTATTTTAATTTCCTTAACGGCATCCAATTCTCCCAGAGGTCTTTGAAGAAAAGGTTCGCGCATTTCACCGACTAGTTTTCTTACTTCATCTTCTCTTATCATCGAACCTCACCCTTTTGTGTATTCGTTTACAATCATTATTATATCATACATAAATGGCGGGTGTCTTATGCTTAGAACCATACGAAAACCCTCCTTTACTCAGGAGGGTCTCCTTTTTCTGTGAAATATCGCAAAATGCCTTTATATATGGAAGATGCCACCTTGTCCTGGTATTTCGGTTTCCCGAGCAGCATTGCTTCGCTTGGATTGGATAAAAATCCGACTTCTACAAGTGCCCCCGGTTTGGTGACGTTTTGCATTAAGTAGATACCATGAATCCGCTTTGCCTTCCGGGTTGTGTTTTCCAGGTTTCTTCTCAATTCATCCTGAATGTATTTTGCGACTTTCTCATTTTCCGCATATTTTCCGTAATAAAAGCTTTGGGCTCCGCTCCACTTTTGTGATGGAATCGCATTGAGGTGAATGCTGATATAGAGTTCAGCCTCTGAATGGTTTATTAATTTGACTCGCTGTCTTAAGTCTTCCGCTTTTCGTCTGCTGTAGCCCTTCGTTCCTTCTGGAGCGAGATCGGTATCACTTTCCCTGGTCATGATGACAAGCGCTCCTTGTTCCTGAAGGTAATCCCTGACCCTAAAGGCCACTTCCAAGGTTACATCCTTCTCTAACATCTTTCCGCCGACTGCTCCGCCGTCAGGCCCGCCATGACCTGGATCTAGATATATAATTTTTCCGCTCAAGGGCAGGCTCCACGGCTTCCAAGAATCGTTATTGCTGAACTGATACTTGAATAGAAATAGTAATACGATGAAGCCTAGCAAAAAACTGAGCCATTTAAGCTTTTTCCTCATCCCTTCCCCTCCCGCTTGTCCGTTATTACATAACTATGGGACAGGGCCGGGAAATATGATTATCGCATGCGAAGCTTACACTGTTTTTCTCTTTGGACAAATCCCTCTGTCCACCAGTCTTTAATGAACTTGCATGCTGCTTCATAGACCGTATTTTTATCAAATGTTGCGTATTGCTCGTGTATCCAATTATAAAGATAATCAAAAAACTCCAGACGAAGCTCTTCTTCTTCTCTTGCTGAGCGCGCACTGATGCTCTGCATGGATTCTCCGTAATAGCCGAATATCCCAAAACGTCCGCCTAACAAATAAGCTTCTATAGCAAAATCAATACAGCCTTCGCTAATAATATCTCTTTCATCATGTAAAAACGGAAATAATGGTTCCAGACAGTCCTTAACAGACTGAATGATTTGCCTCAGAGAGAGTTCTTTGAGCAAGTTCTTTTCTAATTCAAAATCCTTTTGGCGTTTCACATCCATAAAAGACAGTACCTCTGCCATACAAATTCACTCTCCTTTTACCGGTTATTTTGAGGTTTGGATGGTGAAACCATGCCCGAATTCGGTTGGAAATTCGCCCAAATGAAGGTGCAGAGATTGATAAAAAGAAGAGGATTTAGCAGCTTTCTACAGGGTTCGGAACAAGTGTTCTGCAAGTGATTACTAAAAAAGCAGCTCCTCTAATAGGCCGCTGCTTTTCATAATTTCACGCTTCTTGTTGCAGAATATGTATGAATATATTGGTCCAATACAAACCCGCCTTTATCTTCATAAAAACCAGTGACGATAAAACCGGCATCAATTTGGCCCTTGATTTGGTCTTCTAGGGAATGGCCGAATTCCAGAGCCTCATTATTTTCAATCAGTTTTTTCACTTTATGTTTTGGAAGATCTTCTGAGTCGGCATATGGAATGGAGTGTTTTACTTTTAGAATACCTTGCTGTTCTAACTCTACATCAAACAGGAATACGACTGGATTTACAAAACCTGAAATTAGGGCGCCGTTTCTTTTCAGTACTCGGTGCGCTTCCTTCCAGACCGGGAGGACATTCTCAACAAAAACATTGGCAACAGGATGTACAATAACGTCAAATGATTCATCCTGAAATTGACTGAGATCGTCCATGCTTCCTTTGACAGTATGTATTGTGAGGCCGTCGCGTTCAGCAACCATTTTATCCTGGTCCAGCTGTTTTTCCGAGTTATCTAATACAGTGACATCCGCTCCTGCAGCTGCCAAAATCGGACCTTGCTGGCCTCCTCCTGATGCTAAACAAAGCACCTTCAGTCCTTTGACAGGGGGAAACCAATCCTTTGGAACATCTTTCATTGGTGTTACCCTTATATCCCAATTGCCTTTTTTCGCTTGTTCGATGACATGCTGCTCAACAGCAACAGTCCATTCATTGCCTACTTCTACTTTTTGATCCCAGGCTTTGCTATTATGTTTTAACGCATTCATGAATCGTTCTCCTTATTTTATTGTATAGAGTATAACAAATATTTCTAGATTGATATCGCTTTCCCTTTGCATATTTAGAAAAAAATTCATAAAAACGCAAAAAAATCACAAAGGAGATATGTGATTTACGTCAAAAGATTTACACTTATCTCATCAAATGATGTCATTAGTGAAGAACTAATATTCATCCGGACAGATGAAGAATCAGCTGTGAGATTGAACAGGTGGGAGACCAGTTGTTAAAATGAACTGGATTGGCGACATGGCCATTAAAAACTTTGACCACCTTTCCAATCATCATTCAAGTAAATTAGCTGGTAATGAAAGATACCATGATTATTACAACAGGGCTGTTTATAATCAAGCAATTTGCTTAGACTTCATTAAGCGTTCATTTATTTATTTTTACTGAATGCGGGGGTGTGCCAAGAATTGCATATGGGCATTTTATGAAAATAAAAAAGCTCCCAACACAGGGTCGAGAGCTTTGAAAACGTAAAATTAACGTTTTGAGAACTGAGGTGCACGACGAGCGCCTTTAAGACCGTATTTTTTACGTTCTTTCATACGAGCGTCACGAGTCAGAAGACCTGCACGTTTAAGAGTTGTACGGTATTCTGGATCTGCTTCAAGCAAAGCACGAGCGATACCGTGACGGATTGCTCCAGCTTGACCAGATAAGCCGCCTCCATGTACGTTTACTAAAACATCATAAGTTCCAGCTGTTTCAGTCAAAGTTAATGGTTGTTTGATATCTTCGATTAGAGCTGCAGATGGGATGTGTTCGCTGATTTCACGATTATTAACGACGATACGACCTTCTCCTGGAACTAAACGCACACGCGCTACAGAGCTTTTACGACGGCCAGTACCGTAATATTGAACCTGTGCCAAATTGGTAACCTCCTTTTTAATTAACCGCGAAGTTCGTAAACTTCAGGTTTTTGTGCTTCGTGTGGATGCTCAGAACCACGGTATACGTTCAATTTTTTGAACATTTGACGACCTAGAGAACCTTTTGGAAGCATGCCTTTGATAGCAAGCTCAAGCATTTTCTCAGGGTAGTTTGTACGCATTTCAAGAGCAGTTCTTGATTTTAATCCGCCTGGATGTTGAGTGTGACGGTAGTAGATTTTGTCAGTTAACTTTTTACCAGTTAACTCGATTTTTTCAGCGTTGATGATGATCACATGATCTCCAGTATCAACGTGTGGTGTGTAAGTTGGTTTGTGTTTTCCGCGAAGGATAGCTGCAACTTCTGAAGAAAGACGACCTAAAGTCTTGCCAGCAGCATCAACAACTAACCACTTGCGTTCAATAGTACTTGCGTTAGCCATAGGTGTTGTACGCATTGAATTTCCCTCCTAAATGATCTGTCATTTTCAATAAACTTCGATTACGTTCTATTTCACAACACAATAAGTTCCGGGGCTTATCGTGGGGTTGAAATACATACCATATGATATCTTATAACTTTATGCAGACTCTGTCAAGAAAATATTATACACCTGGTTTAGTTGTCATAGTAAACGTTCCATAAATATAGCCCATGCCCCGGTGCTGTGCGCCCTGCCGCTTCGCGATCCTTCGCTTCCAGCATGGATTTCACATCAGCGGGAGAAATTTTTCCAATACCTGCATCAAGCAAAGTACCCGCAATAATTCTGACCATATTATATAAGAAACCGCTGCCTGTGATCCGCATTTGCAGACCGTCATCCGTCTCAGTCCAATCAAGTTCGTAAATCGTTCTTACCTTGTCCTGTACTTCTGTTTTAGTCGCGCAAAAGCTTGTAAAATCATGTGTCCCTATAAGATGCTTTGCCGCTTCTCTCATGTTCTGCACATTAAGGTGATATGAAAAATGGTAAGCGTAATGCCGTTTAAATACGTCCGGGTGTTTCTCCGTGTATACAAAGTAGCGATATTCTTTTTTGACTGCGCTAAATCGTGCATGGAACCCATCATCCGCAATTTCTGCCTGTTTGACTGCGATATCGTCCGGAAGCAGTGCATTTAAGGCATACGGCCATCTCTCCGCCGGGATAGACAGCGAAGTATCAAAATGAATCACCTGTCCGGCTGCGTGAACCCCGCTGTCTGTTCTTCCAGACGAAACGACCGGAATTCTGTCTTTCGACTTATGCAGGACAGCCAAGGCCTTCTCAAGCTCATCCTGAACCGTTCTTTTGCCCGGCTGCACCTGATATCCATTAAACAAATGTCCGTCATAAGAAATCGTGCATTTCAGTCTCATACAGCACCTCTAAGTCCTTAAGAAAAATAACAAAGCAGCCAAAATCATCAAGCTGACAATGACAGAAGTGTCTTTTCCTGTCCATACCAGCTTTCTGTATTTCGTACGTCCCTCTCCGCCTTGATAACCCCTTGCTTCCATTGCCACAGCAAGCTCTTCGGCGCGTTTGAATGCACTGACGAAGAGAGGGACAAGAAGCGGGACAATAGCCTTCACTCTGTCTTTGACAGGTCCGCTTGTAAAGTCAACGCCTCGCGCCATCTGAGCCTTCATGATCTTATCTGTCTCCTCCATCAAGGTCGGGATAAACCGCAAAGAAATTGACATCATAAGAGCGAGCTCGTGAACAGGAAGCTTTATTTTTTTCAATGGATTCAGCAGCTGCTCCATTCCATCAGTAATCTCAATCGGTGTTGTCGTCAGCGTTAATAGGGTTGTGATTAAAATCAGATAGACGAATCTAAGAGAAATGAATATCCCTTGAACCAAACCGCCCTCGTAGATTTTGAAAACGCCTAATTGAAAGATAACCGGCCCTTCATGTGTCATTAAAATGTGAAGCAGGAACGTAAATAGGACAATCCAGATGATAGGCTTTAACCCTTTCATTAAAAAAGAGAAAGGAACTCTTGTTAATGAAACGACGCCTACTGTAAATAATCCAAGCAGCGCATATGTCTGCACATTATTGGCTAGGAATACGATACAGACAAATAAAAAGATCGTGATAAGTTTTGTTCTGGGGTCAAGCCGATGTACAAGTGAAGAGCCCGGTACATACTTGCCGATAATCATGCTGTCCATCATAAGGTCTTCTCTCCCTGAAAAAGAGCACGGATTTCAGCAGCGGCATCTTCAATTGTGAGCATAGGCTCTTTAAATCTGACACCTAGTGCAGCTTCCAGCTGTCTTTGGAATTTTATCGTTTCCGGAAGATCCAGCCCCCAGCCAGCCATCTCTTCACCTTTTAAAAATAAATCACGCGGACTGCCTGATGCTTGGATCGTGCCTTTATGCATGACAATCATTTCATCAGCGTATGCAGCTGCATCCTCCATGCTGTGTGTCACAAGGATCGTCGTCAGGTTCCCCCGTTGATGAAGCTCATAAAACATGTCCATAATCTCTTTTCGCCCTCTTGGGTCCAATCCTGCAGTCGGTTCATCAAGAACAAGCACTTCAGGATCCATTGCAAGTACGCCGGCAATCGCAACTCTGCGCATTTGCCCTCCACTTAATTCAAAAGGCGATCTGTCCAGAAGTTCTTCTGATAAACCTACAAGCTTCAGCATCTCTCTTGCCCTTTGTTCAGCATCCTCTTTTTTCACACCAAAATTCATCGGTCCGAACGAAATATCTTTTAGAACTGTTTCTTCGAATAATTGATGCTCAGGAAATTGGAAAACGATTCCGACTTTTTTACGAAGGGTCTTCAGCTCTTTATTCTTTTTCCCTGCCTGAATAACAGTGCTGCCTAGTGATATCTGTCCCTTCGTCGGCTTCAAGAGACCGTTCAAGTGCTGAAGAAGAGTGGACTTACCAGAGCCTGTATGCCCGATAACGGCTACATAGCTGCCTTCTTTAATCGATGCGTTGATATCATACAGTGCAAGGCGCTCAAACGGCGTCTTCATCTGATAACGATGCTCTACATCTTTGATTGTAATGTCCATAGCTCTTTCACCAGCCCTTCCTGGGTCAAATGATTTTCTTCCAAAGCCAGTCCATTTTCTCTTAAAAGCTGGCTAAGCTGGAATGAGAAGGGTAAATCAAGCCCGATTTGAACAAGTTCCTTATTCAATTTAAAAATCTCTTCAGGCAGCCCTTCGGCATATTTTTTACCGCCATTCATGACAATGATCCTGTCTGCTTTTGCTGCCTCATCCAGATCATGTGTGATTGAAATGACAGTCGCCATGCCCTGCTCCTTTAAATGTCTTACCGTTTCAAGCACTTCTTCTCGCCCGATCGGGTCAAGCATAGATGTTGCTTCATCTAAGATAATAATATCAGGACGTGCGGCAATAACCCCCGCAATCGCAACTCTCTGCTTTTGGCCTCCGGAGAGATGGTGCGGCTCTTGATCGAGAAAATCTTGCATATTCACCTGTTTTACTGCCCAGTCTACTCTCTCAATCATTTCTTCCCGCGGTACACCATTGTTTTCTAAACCAAAAGCCACATCATCGCGAACTGTTGTTCCGACAAATTGGTTATCCGGATTTTGAAAGACCATACCTAATTTCTTACGCACTTCCCAAACCGAATCCTCTGTCAATTGAATCCCGGCAACCTTTATGTCGCCTGATTCAGGAAGGATTAAACCATTCAATGCCCGAGCCAGTGTTGATTTCCCTGAACCGTTATGACCTACAATTGCAAGCCATTCACCCTCATACACCTGCAGGGAGACGCCGTCTAGTGCTCGTCTTTCTGCGTCTTTCCGATATCGAAAAACGATATCCTCTACCGATATCAACTGATTTTGATTCATGGAAAACCGGCCTCCTCTCAGCTAATGCTCTGCTTTTCTCTCTATATAAAAAGTTGCAGTATCTAAAAAAAGGGCATAGATCCAGTTAGAAACTGTCCCGCCCTTCTTTAGATACACAAAAAATATGTGATTAAACCAATTCGATAATTGCCATTGGTGCTCCGTCACCACGGCGAGGACCAAGCTTCATAATACGTGTGTATCCACCTTGGCGCTCCTCGTAACGAGTTGCAATGTCAGAGAATAATTTTTGAAGTGCATCTTGGTTATTTTCTTCGTTTGCAACCTCGTTGCGGATGTATGCAGCAGCTTGACGGCGAGCGTGAAGATCACCGCGTTTGCCAAGCGTGATCATTTTTTCAACTACAGAGCGAAGTTCTTTCGCACGTGTTTCAGTTGTTTCGATTCTTTCGTTGATGATCAAATCAGTTGTAAGATCACGAAGCATAGCTTTACGCTGTGCACTCGTACGTCCTAGTTTTCTGTATGACATGTGATGTCCCCTCCTTTATTGAAATGCTGTATCTGAATAATAAACACACGAAAATCCTAGTTCACAAGGGAAACTAGTCAATCGTCTTTGCGAAGTCCGAGTCCAAGTTCTTCAAGTTTCGCTTTCACTTCTTCAAGTGATTTGCGTCCTAGATTACGAACTTTCATCATATCTTCTTCCGTCTTGTTCGCAAGCTCTTGAACCGTGTTAATACCCGCACGCTTTAAGCAGTTGTAAGAGCGAACAGAAAGATCCAATTCTTCAATTGTCATTTCAAGAACTTTCTCTTTTTGATCTTCTTCTTTTTCAACCATGATTTCAGCATGCTGAGCTTCGTCAGTTAAACCAACGAATATATTAAGGTGTTCAGTTAAAATCTTTGAACCAAGCGCAATGGCTTCTTTCGGTCCAGTGCTTCCATCAGTCCAAACATCAAGTGTAAGTTTATCATAGTTTGCAACTTGGCCTACACGAGTGTTCTCTACCTGATAAGATACACGAGAAACTGGCGTATAGATAGAATCGATCGGAATTACGCCGATTGGCTGATCGTCTCTCTTGTTTGCGTCAGCAGGCGTATACCCACGTCCTCTTTGAGCAGTAAGGCGAACTCGGAAACTCGCATTCTCACCAAGAGTTGCGATATGAAGATCAGGATTTAAGATCTCTACATCACTATCGTGTGTAATATCAGCTGCCGTTACAGTTCCTTCACCCTGTACATCAATTTCTAGCGTCTTCTCTTCATCAGAGTAGATTTTCAATGCAAGCTTTTTAATGTGTAAGATAATCGTTGTAACATCTTCCACAACGCCTTCAATTGTCGAGAATTCGTGCAGTACACCATCTATCTGGATTGATGTTACAGCGGCACCAGGGAGTGAGGATAAGAGGATACGACGTAAGGAGTTACCCAGAGTTGTACCATATCCACGCTCAAGTGGCTCTACGACAAACTTACCAAATTTGGCATCGTCGCTGATTTCAACCGTTTCGATTTTTGGTTTTTCAATCTCGATCATTACTTAAAACCCTCCTTCAAAACGTCGAAACCTCGAATAGAATCATATGAGATTCCATCCGAAATTCCCCATTGTTTAGTCCCGTATGTGCTCAGGCAACGAGTCGGTGCATTCGTTTCATAAATAACTGTATCATAACCCATTATTGACAGGGACACAAAATCTATACAAACAAATTACACGCGGCGACGTTTTGGTGGACGGCATCCGTTATGAGGAACAGGAGTTACGTCTCTGATAGCAGTGACTTCTAGTCCAGCAGCTTGAAGTGCACGGATTGCAGCTTCACGGCCTGAACCAGGTCCTTTAACAGTAACCTCTAGAGTTTTAAGACCATGTTCGATTGAACCTTTAGCAGCTGTTTCTGCAGCCATTTGTGCAGCAAAAGGAGTAGATTTACGAGAACCTCTGAATCCTAAAGCTCCGGCACTAGACCAAGAAATAGCATTACCATGAGTGTCAGTGATCGTAACGATCGTGTTATTGAAAGTTGAACGAATATGAGCAATTCCAGACTCAATATTCTTTTTCACGCGACGTTTACGCGTGTTAGATTTACGAGCAGCAGCCATTGTTTAAGAACCTCCCTTACTTATTTTTTCTTGTTAGCTACAGTACGACGCGGACCTTTACGAGTACGCGCATTGTTTTTAGAGTTTTGTCCGCGAACAGGTAATCCTCTGCGATGACGGATTCCGCGGTAGCTTCCGATTTCGATCAGACGTTTGATATTAAGAGAAACTTCACGGCGAAGGTCACCTTCTACTTTCAGTTTGTCAATAATATCACGGATTTTACCAAGTTCTTCTTCAGTAAGATCGCGCACACGAGTATCTTCTGAAACTCCAGCTTCTTTTAAAACTTGCTGAGCCGTTGTGCGGCCAATTCCGAAGATGTATGTTAAAGAAATAACAACACGTTTGTCACGTGGGATATCTACACCAGCAATACGAGCCATTCTCTGGGCACCTCCTTATAAATTATCCTTGTTTTTGTTTATGCTTTGGATTTTCACAGATCACCATTACTTTTCCTTTTCTGCGAATAACTTTACATTTTTCGCAGATTGGTTTAACTGATGGTCTCACTTTCATGTGTTTCCAACCTCCTTCAGTTTCCGGAGTGCTTTATTTGTAACGGTACGTAATCCTGCCACGAGTTAAGTCATATGGAGATAATTCTACCGTAACTTTGTCTCCAGGTAAAATGCGAATGAAGTGCATGCGGATTTTACCAGATACGTGAGCCAAAACAGTGTGGCCATTTTCAAGTTCAACTTTGAACATCGCGTTTGGCAGTGTTTCGACTATCGTACCTTCCACTTCAATTACATCGTCTTTCGCCATTCAAGTGTTCTCCCTTCTTCAAATCAGTAACTTGCTTTCTGACAAATTTCAAAAGAAGTTTGTCACACGCCCTGTTTCGTTTATACTGTTCTGAACTTCCGGAGATACGCAATCATAAAGGGTTAAATGATTGATATTCTTTTTCTTAGGAGAATGTAATGTACGCATTTCTCCGTCTGCTGTTAGTACATTGATGATGGTCAACAATCCCAATGACAACGGCAAGGTGAATTCGGTCCTGCCAATGTTCATCCAAACTTTCTGCCCTATCAAGCCGGAAAAACATCTGTCTTCAGAATTATTTTCATCACCTAGACTCTCGTCAGTATATCAAAACCCGTTTCCGTAATCGCAATCGTATGTTCAAAATGAGCACACTTTTTCCCATCTACCGTTACAACCGTCCAGTTATCAGCCAATGTTTTCACGTAGCGGCTGCCAGCGTTCACCATAGGTTCAATAGCGAGAACCATGCCAGGTTTGAGCCGTGGTCCTTTGTTGGGCGGACCGTAATGAGGAATTTGCGGGTCCTCATGCAAGTCTTGACCAACACCATGTCCGACATACTCCCTAACAACTGAAAACTGCTCATTTTCGACATACGTTTGTATTGCGTGGGAAATATTCGACAAACGTTCACCTGGTTTTGCTTCCTGCAAGCCTTTATATAAAGACTCCTCTGTCACTTCCAGAAGTTTTTTGTCATCATCGCTGATGTTTCCTACCGGATATGTCCATGCAGAGTCACCATGATAACCATTTAATTTAGCACCGATATCAATACTGATGATGTCACCGTCCTTCAGCACCCTGCTGCCAGGAATGCCGTGAACGAGTTCTTCATTAACTGATACGCAAATGCTCCCGCGAAACCCATTATACCCCTTAAAAGATGGGATTGCACCCTGCTTCTTAATAAAACGTTCGGCAATTTGATCCAATTCTTTTGTCGAGATTCCTGGTTTAATGTGCTTTTTTAGCTCTTCATGAGTTAAAGCCACGATTCGCCCTGCTTCCCGCATGATACCAAGTTCACGTGGGGTTTTACAGATAATCATTTTTTTAATCCTCCAAGAAGATCCTTCACATCTGCATAAACGTCTTGAATGTCCTGTTGGCCATTCACGTTTGCAAGATACCCTTTCTCAGAATAGAAATCGAGTAAAGGCTGAGTTTGCTTCATGTTTACCTCAAGCCGTTTAGAGACGGTTTCCTCATTATCATCTGCCCGTTGATAGAGTTCGCCTCCGTCTTTATCACAAATACCCGGCGTTTTCGGCGGATTAAAGACTAAATGATAGGTTGTGCCGCAAACACTGCAAATTCTGCGTCCAGTCAGACGCTCCATCAGAGCATCTTTGTCGACTTCAATGTTAATGACATAATCAATCGGCTTGCCGTATTCCTCAAGAATTTCTTCAAGAGCTTCGGCTTGAGCGACTGTTCGCGGAAATCCGTCCAGAAGAAAACCTCTTTCACAATCGTCTTTGCCAAGTCTTTCTTTTACAATTCCGATTGTGACTTCGTCAGGTACGAGCTCTCCCTTATCGATATAAGATTTTGCTTCGAGTCCGAGTGGTGTTTCTTCTTTCATAGCAGCACGGAACATATCTCCTGTTGAGATATGAGGAATCCCATAATCCTCAACAATTCGTTCGCCCTGTGTGCCTTTACCGGCACCAGGAAGCCCCATTAAGACTAAGTTCATTCGGATTTCCCCCGTCCTCTCTTTATTAAGAGGGAATGGATAAATCCATTTCCTCTAGTTTTTCATAAATCCACGGTAGTTTCGTTTCACCAACTGGCTTTCTAGTTGTTTCATTGTCTCCAAGGCTACCCCGACAACAATTAACAAAGATGTTCCGCCAATTTGTGCACTTTGAGGCAATCCAGCGAATTGAATGAAAAAGATAGGAAGAATGGAAATCACGGCTAAGAATATAGAACCCACAAACGTAAGTCGATACAAAATGCTCGTAATTCTATCTTGAGTCATTTTCCCTGGACGAACCCCCGGGATATAGCCACCCTGTTTTTTAAGGTTATCAGCCATTTGTTCAGGATTAACCTGTACAAAAGCATAAAAGTACGTAAAGGCAATAATCAACGCAACATATATCGCCATACCCACCGGATGCGTATTATCAAAGTAGTTTTGAATCCACTTTGTCACATCGTTTGTTCCAAAGAATGACGCGATCGTCCGCGGCGTTATCAAAAACGCAACCGCAAAGATTACAGGAATAACCCCTGCAGGGTTCACTTTCAATGGAAGGTGTGTAGACTGACCACCGCCAGCAGGTGAACGACCTGTGCCTTTAGCATATTGAATCGCAATTTTCCGTACGGCTTGCTGAATGAAAATAACTCCAACAATAACTGCTAAAATCGCAATCACAAGAAGTGCGACTTTCACAATATGAATAAACAACTGATCGTTGCTGCCGACA
This sequence comes from Bacillus inaquosorum, assembly GCF_023238325.1. Taxonomy (NCBI): domain Bacteria; kingdom Bacillati; phylum Bacillota; class Bacilli; order Caryophanales; family Bacillaceae; genus Bacillus; species Bacillus inaquosorum. Next base: position 144,596 of record NZ_CP096592.1, on the reverse strand, counting down.
AATTGAGTCTCATATATTTGTCCAATCGTTTTTGGAATACTAGCCACAATCCCCGCGAAGATAATGATCGATATTCCGTTGCCTACTCCATGAGACGTAATTTGTTCTCCAAGCCACATTAAAAAGGCAGTTCCGCCAGTGAGCACTAAAGCAATGATGAGATAAGTCGATATACCGGATTTTTCAATCAGCATACCGTTTGCCAGATTGTTGAATCCGTATGACATACCTAACGCTTGGATGAAACCAAGCACAATCGTAAAGTACCTTGTGAACTGAGCTAATTTACGGCGGCCAACTTCACCTTGCTTAGACCACTCGGTAAACTTCGGCACAACATCCATCTGAAGCAGCTGAATGATGATCGAAGCCGTGATATAAGGAGTAATTCCCATTGCGAAAATGGAGAATTGGTAAAGCGCACCGCCGCCAAATGTATTAAGGAGATCAAAAACACCCATTTGAGACTGTGCCTGTAACGCTTCAGCGTTAACATAAGGCACAGGAATAAACGCACCTATGCGAAAGACGATAAGCATGAGTAAAGTGAATATGATTTTATTCCTGATATCACTCACACGCATAAAGTTGGAGATTGTTTTAAACAAGTTAGATCACCTCAGCTGTACCGCCAGCAGCTTCAACAGCTTCTTTCGCAGAAGCAGAGAATTTATTGGCTTTTACAGTTAATTTTTTCTCTAATTTACCGTTGCCAAGAATCTTTACTCCTGCATTAAGTTTGCTAATAACACCAGTCTCAAGAAGAAGTTCAGGAGTGACTTCCGTTCCTTCTGCAAAACCGTTCAATTTGTCTAGGTTGACTACAGCGTATTCCTTGCGGTTGATGTTAGTAAAACCGCGTTTAGGAAGACGTTGGAATAAAGGCATTTGTCCCCCCTCGAACCCTGGGCGTACACCGCCGCCAGAACGAGCGTTTTGACCTTTGTGACCTTTACCAGCTGTTTTACCGTTGCCAGAACCAATACCACGACCTACGCGATTACGCGTTTTGCGTGAACCTTCTGAAGGTTTTAATTCATGAAGTTTCATTAGGACACCTCCTTATCCGATCAATTATTTTTATTGTTCTTTAACAGAAACTAAATGAGATACTTTATTAATCATGCCACGGATCGCAGCGTTGTCTTCATGAACAACAGTTTGGTTTGTTTTCTTTAAACCAAGCGTTCTAACAGTAACGCGTTGATCTTCCGGGCGACCGATTACACTTCGTTTGAGGGTAATTTCTAATTTAGCCATTAATGTTCCCTCCTTATCCTAACAGTTCTTCTACAGATTTTCCACGAAGCTTCGCAACCTCTTCAGCACGCTTAAGTTCACTTAAGCCTTGAAGTGTTGCACGAATCATGTTGATCGGTGTGTTAGAACCTAAAGACTTAGAAAGGATGTCAGATACACCAGCAAGCTCAAGTACCGCACGTACAGGGCCTCCAGCGATAACTCCAGTACCTTCAGAAGCAGGTTTTAACAAGATGTTACCTGCACCGAAACGTCCGATGATTTCATGTGGAATTGTAGTTCCAACCATTGGTACTTCAATTAAATTCTTTTTCGCATCTTCAACAGCTTTGCGGATCGCTTCTGGTACTTCTTGTGCTTTACCAGTACCGAATCCTACGTGTCCGTTTTTGTCACCGACAACGACTAGAGCTGCGAAGCGGAAACGACGACCACCTTTAACAACTTTCGCTACGCGGTTAACCGTAACTAAGCGTTCTTCTAACTCTAATTTGCTTGGGTCAATACGACGCATAATCATGTGTCCCTCCTTCTTTTATTAAAATTTAAGTCCAGCTTCACGAGCGGCATCAGCCAAAGCTTTTACACGTCCATGGTATAAGTATCCGCCACGGTCAAATACTACTTCAGAAACGCCTTTTTCAGCAGCGCGTTTTGCAACTAATTCTCCAACTTTAGTAGCAGCAGAAGTATCTCCAGTGCTTTCAACGTTCAAGTCTTTATCGAGAGTAGATGCACTAGCAAGTGTAACACCATTTACATCATCGATGATTTGAGCGTAAATGTGCTTGTTAGAACGGAAAACGTTCAGACGCGGTCTTTCAGCAGTACCGGAAAGTTTAGCGCGAACACGAGCGTGTCTTTTAAGACGAGCAGCATTTTTGCTAGTTTTCGTAATCATCTAGGTCACTCCTTTCTTCACTTTAAGCGATCTTACTTAGCAGATTTACCTTCTTTGCGGCGAACAACTTCACCTTCGTAGCGGATTCCTTTACCTTTGTAAGGCTCTGGAGAACGTACAGCGCGGATGTTAGCAGCAATAGCTCCTACACGTTCTTTGTCTGTACCTTTTACAACTACTTTAGTTTGAGAAGGAACTTCGATTTCGATGCCTTCTTCAGGAACGATCTCAACAGGGTGAGAGTATCCAACGTTTAAAACAAGTTTATTTCCGGATTTAGACGCACGGTAACCGACACCGACTAATTCCAAACCTCTTTCAAATCCTTTAGATACACCTTCAACCATGTTGCCAAGCAGACTGCGAGTTGTACCATGCAGTGCACGGTGCTCTTTTTGATCAGAAGGACGAGTGACTGTAAGCACATTGTCCTCTACTTTAATTTCCATATCAGGGTGAAACGTACGAGTTAATTCTCCTTTTGGTCCTTTCACAGCTACAGTGTTGTTATCGTTTAACGTTACTGTAACATCAGAAGGAATCTCAAGTAACTTCTTACCTACACGAGACATACCAAACACCTCCATTCATGTTAAACTTCTTACCAAACGTATGCTAGAACTTCTCCACCAGCTTGTTTTGCACGGGCTTCTTTGTCCGTTAAAACACCTTGTGATGTAGAAATAATCGCGATTCCAAGACCGTTAAGTACGCGAGGTACTTCATTTGATTTAGCATAAACACGCAAACCAGGTTTGCTGATTCTTTTAAGACCAGTGATAACGCGCTCGTTGTTTTGTCCGTATTTCAAGAAAACGCGGATGATACCTTGTTTGCTGTCTTCTACGAACTCAACGTCACGAATGAAACCTTCACGCTTTAAAATTTCAGCAATTTCTCTTTTCAATTTAGAAGCAGGAATTTCAAGCTTCTCATGACGTACCATGTTTGCATTGCGAATACGAGTTAGCATATCTGCAATTGGATCTGTCATAACCATTATATAATTACCTCCTTCCCTTTCTTGGGGATTACCAGCTGGCTTTTTTCACGCCAGGAATTTGTCCTTTATATGCAAGCTCACGGAAACAAATACGGCAAAGTTTAAATTTACGAATGACTGAATGCGGACGTCCGCAGCGTTCACAGCGTGTGTACTCTTGTACTTTAAACTTTGGTGTACGTTGTTGTTTCGCAATCATAGACTTTTTAGCCACGATTTCGCCTCCCTTTCATTGATTATTTCTGGAACGGCATACCTACTTGAGTTAATAGCTCACGAGCTTCTTCGTCAGTATTAGCAGTTGTTACGATAACGATGTCCATTCCGCGAACCTTTGTTACTTTATCGTAGTCAATTTCAGGGAAGATTAACTGTTCTTTGATACCAAGTGTGTAGTTACCGCGACCGTCGAAAGATTTTTTAGAAACCCCGCGGAAGTCACGTACACGCGGTAAAGATACAGAAATAAGTTTATCAAGGAAATCATACATGCGCTCTCCGCGAAGAGTTACTTTCGCACCGATAGGCATTCCCTCACGAAGACGGAATCCAGCAATTGATTTCTTCGCACGAGTAACGACAGGTTTTTGACCTGCGATAAACGTTAATTCTTCAACAGCACTGTCGATTGCTTTCGCGTTTTGAACAGCGTCACCAACACCCATGTTGATTACGATTTTTTCGATTTTAGGCACTTGCATGACTGAATCATAGTTGAACTTAGTCATTAAAGCAGGTGCAATTTCTTTATTGTACTTTTCTTTAAGGCGGTTCATGAGATAGACCTCCCTTCCTTTTAATACTATTTATCTAGAACTTGCCCAGATTTTTTTGCAACACGAACTTTTTTGCCATCTTCCACTTTGTATCCTACGCGAGTCACTTCACCTGTTTTAGGATCGAGCGGCATAACGTTTGATACATGAATTGGCGCCTCTTGATTAGAAATACCGCCTTGAGGGTTAGCTTGAGTTGGTTTAGAGTGTTTCTTTACCATGTTAACACCTTCAACTAAAACGCGGTCCTTTTTAGGGAAAGCAGCAAGGATTGTTCCTTGTTTGCCTTTATCTTTACCAGAGATAACCATAACTTTATCGCCTTTTTTTACATGCATCCTGATCGCACCTCCTTGAGTAAGGCATTTATTTCATTAGATAACTTCTGGAGCTAGAGAAACAATTTTCATAAAGTTGTTTTCACGCAATTCACGAGCAACTGGTCCGAAGATACGAGTTCCGCGTGGGCTCTTGTCGTCACGGATGATAACACATGCATTCTCATCGAAGCTGATGTATGAACCGTCACTTCTGCGCGCTCCGCTTTTCGTGCGAACGATAACAGCTTTTACGACTTCACCTTTTTTGACAACGCCTCCTGGTGTTGCTTGTTTAACCGTGCAAACAATTACATCACCAATGTTAGCTGTTTTACGTCCAGAACCACCAAGAACTTTAATAGTAAGTACTTCACGTGCGCCAGAGTTGTCAGCTACTTTTAAACGAGTCTCTTGTTGAATCATTATTTGTTACCTCCCTTCGGAAAAAGAATTCCGAACTTTATTAGATAATAACAGCTTCTTCGACAACTTCAACTAGACGGAAACGCTTAGTTGCAGACAATGGACGAGTTTCCATGATCTTTACGATGTCACCGATTTTAGCTTGATTATTTTCATCATGTGCTTTGAATTTTTTTGAGTATTTTACGCGTTTACCGTAAAGTGTATGTTTTTTGTATGTTTCAACAACAACAGTGATGGTTTTATCCATTTTGTCAGAAACAACACGGCCTTGGTAAACTTTGCGTTGGTTACGTTCGCTCATGCTCACGACCTCCCCTCAGTGATTATTTATTAGCAGCAATTTCTCTTTCACGAATCACAGTTTTCATGCGCGCGATAGCTTTGCGCACTTCACGAATGCGAGCAGTATTTTCAAGTTGTCCTGTCGCTAATTGAAAGCGAAGATTGAAAAGTTCTTCTTTAAGAGACTTTACTTTTTGTTCAATTTCAGCAGTGGTAAGGTCACGAATTTCATTAGCTTTCATTTGATTCACCACCAATTTCTTCACGTTTTACGAACTTCGTTTTAATTGGCAATTTGTGAGATGCAAGACGAAGCGCTTCACGAGCAACCTCTTCAGACACACCAGAAATTTCAAATAAAACTTTGCCCGGTTTTACAACAGCTACCCAACCTTCTGGAGCCCCTTTACCGGATCCCATACGTACCTCAAGTGGTTTAGCAGTGTAAGGTTTAGAAGGGAAAATTTTGATCCAAACTTTACCGCCACGTTTCATGTAACGAGTCATCGCAATACGTGCAGCTTCGATTTGACGGTTAGTGATCCAAGAAGCTTCAAGAGCTTGGATACCGAACTCACCGAAATGTACTTCAGTACCGCCTTTCGCACGGCCACGCATTTTTCCGCGATGCTCTCTGCGATATTTAACGCGTTTTGGTAATAACATATTATTTTCCTCCTTCCTCAGTTTTCTTCTTAGTAGGAAGAACCTCTCCACGATAGATCCAGACTTTTACACCAAGCTTACCGTAAGTAGTATCAGCTTCTGATGTTGCATAGTCAATGTCCGCACGTAATGTGTGCAATGGAACAGTTCCTTCACTGTAGTATTCAGAACGAGCGATATCTGCACCGCCAAGACGACCAGAAACCATTGTTTTCACACCTTGTGCTCCAGCGCGCATAGTACGTTGGATTTGTTGTTTCTGTGCACGGCGGAAAGAAACACGGTTTTCTAATTGACGAGCGATGTTGTCAGCAACTAGCTGTGCATCAAGATCTGCTCTTTTGATTTCAAGAATGTTAATGTGTACACGCTTGCCAGTAAGGCTGTTAAGGGCTTTGCGAAGTGCTTCAACTTCAGAACCGCCTTTACCGATAACCATACCAGGCTTAGCTGTGTGGATCGTAATGTTAACGCGGTTTGCTGCACGCTCGATTTCTACTTTAGAAACAGAAGCGTCAGAAAGGCGTTTGCTAATGTATTCACGAATTTTTAAATCTTCGTGCAGGAAGTCAGCGTAATCTTTACCAGCGTACCACTTAGATTCCCAATCACGAATGACTCCGATACGAAGACCGACTGGATTTACCTTTTGACCCACTACTTATCCCTCCTTCTTTTCTGATACAACGATTGTAATGTGGCTCGTACGTTTGTTGATTTGGCTCGCACGTCCCATAGCACGTGGGCGGAATCTTTTTAACGTAGGGCCTTCGTCAACGAATGCTTGAGAAATAACCAGGTTGTTAGCGTCCATTTCATAGTTATGCTCAGCATTTGCAATAGCGGATTTTAATACTTTCTCGATAATTGGAGAAGCAGCTCTTGGTGTAAGGTTCAAGATTGATACTGCCTCACCTACTTGCTTGCCTCGAATCAGGTCCATTACTAGACGTGCTTTACGAGGAGCAATACGGACTGTTCTTGCAACAGCTTTAGCTTGCATTTAAAAGCCTCCTCTCTTAGCGTCTTGTTTTTTTGTCATCACTAGCATGACCTTTGTACGTACGAGTTGGAGCGAATTCACCCAACTTGTGCCCTACCATATCTTCAGAGATGAATACAGGCACGTGTTTACGTCCGTCATAGACTGCGATTGTGTGACCAATAAACTGTGGGAAAATAGTAGAACGACGAGACCAAGTTTTTACGACTTGTTTCTTGTCTGTTTCATTTAATTTCTCGATTTTTGTCATCAAGTGTCCATCGACAAATGGTCCTTTTTTCAAGCTGCGAGCCATTTTGGAACCTCCCTTCGTGATTGCACTACGGTCCGAAGTGAACCGTAGACAACCCCGTTATTTATTTTTACGACGACGTACGATAAATTTATCGGATTTGTTCTTTTTCTTACGAGTCTTGAATCCAAGAGTCGGTTTGCCCCATGGAGACATTGGTGATTTACGTCCGATTGGCGCACGTCCTTCACCACCACCGTGTGGGTGATCGTTAGGGTTCATTACAGAACCACGAACTGTAGGACGGATGCCTTTCCAGCGAGAACGTCCAGCTTTACCAATGTTGATAAGTTCGTGCTGTTCGTTACCTACTTGACCGATAGAAGCACGGCAAGCAGAAAGAATCATGCGAACTTCTCCAGAGTTAAGGCGTACAAGAACGTATTTACCTTCTTTACCAAGAACCTGAGCAGATGTACCAGCTGAACGTACGAGCTGTCCGCCTTTACCAGGTTTTAATTCAATGTTATGCACAACTGTACCAACAGGGATGTTGATAAGTGGAAGTGCATTACCTACTTTAATGTCAGCTTCAGGACCTGACATGATTTCAGTACCCACTTGAATTCCTTTAGGAGCAAGAATGTAACGTTTTTCTCCGTCTGCATAGTTGATTAGAGCGATGTTAGCTGAACGGTTTGGATCGTATTCAACTGTAGCAACGCGTCCAGGTATACCATCTTTATCGCGTTTGAAGTCGATAACACGGTATTGGCGTTTATGTCCGCCACCTTGGTGACGTACAGTCAATTTACCTTGGTTGTTACGTCCGCCTTTTTTGTGAAGGGGAGCAAGCAAGGATTTTTCCGGCTTGTCAGTCGTGATTTCAGCAAAATCTGAAGTTGTCATGCCACGACGTCCATTAGAGGTCGGTTTATACTTTTTAATCGCCATTTTGAATTTCCCTCCTTCTTTTTACAGATAATTAAGCTTCAAAAATTTCGATTTCTTTGCTGTCTGCAGTAAGTTTTACGATCGCTTTTCTGCGACGGCTAGTCATACCAGTGTAGCGTCCGACACGTTTTGATTTACCTTTGTAGTTCATGATGTTGACTTTGTCAACTTTCACACCAAAGATGCTTTCAACCGCGTCTTTCACTTCTGTTTTGTTAGCTCTTACATCAACTTCAAAAGTATATTTCTTTTCAGCCATTAAATCAGCAGAACGTTCAGTAATGACGGGGCGCTTTAGAACATCACGAGGATCTTTCATTATGCAAGCACCTCCTCTACTTTTTCAACCGCTGCTTTTGTAATCAGAAGCTTCTCGTGGTTGACAACGTCTAAAACGTTGATTCCGTTAGCTTCAACTACAGTAACTCCAGGAATGTTGCGAGCAGATAAAGCCACTGCTTCGTTAGCATCCGCAGTTACGATTAAAGCTTTTTTCTCAACAGATAACCCTTTAAGGATAGCTGCCATTTCTTTTGTTTTAGCCGTATCAAGAGTAAGATCTTCAAGAACGATGATGTTGTTGTCGTTCACTTTAGAAGACAATACTGATTTGATTGCCAAGCGGCGAACTTTTTTAGGTAATTTATAAGAATAGCTGCGTGGTGTTGGGCCGAATACGACACCACCTCCGCGCCATTGCGGTGAACGGATAGAACCTTGACGGGCACGTCCAGTACCTTTTTGACGCCATGGTTTACGACCTCCGCCGCGTACTTCAGAACGATTTTTTACTTTATGAGATCCTTGACGTAAGGAAGCTCTTTGCATAAGAATAGCGTCGAATACAACACTCTCATTTGGTTCGATACCAAATACAGAAGCGTTTAATTCGATGTCACCAGCAGTAGAACCGTTTTGGTTGTATAATGCTACTTTTGGCATGATCAATTTCCTCCTTTCCTAAGAGAGTTATTTAGATTTAACAGCACTTTTAACAGTGATTAAAGATTTCTTCGCACCAGGTACGTTACCTTTGATCAAAAGAAGATTGCGTTCTGCATCAACTTTTACGATTTCAAGGTTTTGAACAGTGATTTGCTCTCCGCCCATACGTCCAGGTAATAATTTACCTTTGAATACACGGTTAGGATCTACAGGTCCCATTGAACCAGGACGACGGTGGTAGCGTGAACCGTGAGACATAGGTCCGCGAGATTGTCCGTGGCGCTTGATCGCACCTTGGAAACCTTTACCTTTAGATACTCCTGTTACATCTACGATTTCTCCAGCAGAGAAAATTTCAACCTTGACTTCCTGACCAACTTCATACGCATCCATTTCCACTCCGCGTAATTCTTTAACGAAGCGCTTAGGAGCAGTTTCCGCTTTTGCAACGTGCCCTTTTTCAGGTTTGTTAGAAAGCTTTTCACGCTTGTCGTCAAAACCAAGCTGGATTGCTTCATAACCGTCGTTTTCAGTTGATTTCTTTTGAAGAACAACGTTTGGAGCAGCCTCGATAACAGTTACCGGAATAAGATCACCATTTTCAGCGAATACTTGCGTCATACCAATTTTTCTTCCTAAGATTCCTTTGGTCATTCGTCACACCTCCTATTAAGATCATTCTATATTTTAGAATTAAAGTTTGATTTCGATATCGACACCAGATGGTAAGTCTAATCGCATGAGAGCATCAACAGTTTGTGGTGTTGGGTTCACAATATCGATTAAACGTTTATGTGTACGCATTTCAAATTGCTCACGAGAATCTTTGTATTTGTGCACCGCACGAAGGATTGTGTAAACTGATTTTTCAGTCGGTAACGGGATCGGACCAGATACGCTAGCACCAGAACGTTTTGCCGTTTCAACAATCTTCTCTGCAGATTGATCAAGGATTCTATGATCATATGCTTTCAAACGAATACGAATTTTTTGTTTTGCCATTATTTTCCCTCCTTTTCGCCTACATCAAGTTAGACAGTTCTCCGTGAGAAAAACCTGAACACCTTGCCATGGCAAAGCGGCCGGGTGTGTCAGCAACCTCTCACTTCATCGCAGTCAAAGACCAACATACACCATTATACAGAAAATAGACGTATGTTGCAAGACTTATTTAGAATATGCATGGTTTGCACACTTTTTTTATTATACAGGTGTTTTTCTTATTTATCAAGGATCTATCATAAGTGGTGCAGTGCGTGGCTACTTAGTGTGCTTGCGAATAATGACGGCTCCTCGATATGCGGGGTGTGAGCCGAATTCTCAAATTGAAGCCAGCGCTTTTCAGGTGCCTCAAGCACTTGATAATACTGTTTTGATATTTCAGCAGGAACAATTAAATCATGTATCCCCGAAATGAAAAAGCACGGTACTTTAATAGAAGGAACTGATTTGAATGCATTAAAATTGTACAACTCATCAGTTAAATGTATTTTTGTGAATCGCTGTCCATTGAGGAATTTGTGCATGTTTTTTATTCCATACTCATTACCAGTAAGCATTTGAAATAATATAGCAAGGCTTTGACGACGATGGTGAGTAAATCCTCCCTTGCCCATCTCGACACAAAACCGATAGATGGTATGCTGGATATCCTTCTCCCAAGGCGGAGGGCCAATGAAGCGTATAAGCAAAGATACTATACTCATTCTCTTTGTATCAGACATTTCACGTAGATAATGATAAGCAGCTGATTCTTCATAGTGAGGGTTAACAACCTGGCTGATTCCATAATACGCATAAAACAAATCCGGATGCTGCTGCAGTACATGGAGTGCTAACAGTGAGCCCCAAGAATGGCCAGTAAGATATAGTTTTGTTTTTGAAAAATGGTCTAGGAGCCATTGAGTGACTTGAATTGCATCTTTAACAAAATGGCTGATTGTCATGGAGTGATGAGGAATTCGTTTTGAATAAGAAAGCCCGGATCCTCTTTGATCCCAATGTACTACTGTAAAATGCTGTTCAAGCTCTTTTTGATAATGCCTAACATAACCGATTTGGGGGGTCCCCGGTCCGCCATGTAAAAAAAGCAGCAATGGATTTTTTACATCAGCCCCATTAATCATCAGCATTTGTTTTGTATTTTCAATGCTCAGTTCTTTCATGATTGCGATTGATCTCTTTTCAGGAATCATAAAAATTAGCCCCTCGGATATGATAGGTCTTATTATACAAGAAAAAGATAAGTAAACAAAAAAACGAGACCCACAGGGGGTCTCGTTTATCATCATACTATTACTCAGTGATTGTAGAAACAACGCCTGAACCAACAGTACGTCCGCCTTCACGAATAGAGAAACGAGTTCCTTCTTCGATAGCGATTGTAGAGATAAGTTCAACGTTCATTTCAGTGTTATCTCCAGGCATAACCATTTCTACGCCTTCTGGAAGATGGATGATACCAGTTACGTCAGTTGTACGGAAGTAGAACTGAGGACGGTAGTTAGAGAAGAATGGAGTATGACGTCCACCCTCTTCTTTAGAAAGAACGTAAACTTCAGCTTTGAATTTGCTGTGTGGAGTGATTGTACCTGGTTTAGCAAGTACTTGACCACGTTGGATTTCTTCACGAGATACACCGCGAAGAAGGGCACCAATGTTGTCACCAGCTTCAGCATAATCAAGAAGCTTACGGAACATTTCAACACCTGTAACAGTTGTTTTCTTGTTCTCTTCTTGAAGACCGATGATTTCAACTTCGTCACCGACTTTAACTTGTCCGCGTTCTACACGGCCAGTTGCTACTGTACCACGACCAGTGATTGAGAATACATCCTCAACTGGCATCATGAATGGTTTTTCAGTGTCGCGTTCTGGAGTTGGGATGTACTCATCAACCGCATCCATAAGTTCGAAGATTTTCGCTTCGTACTCAGCGTCACCTTCAAGAGCTTTAAGAGCAGAACCTTTGATTACTGGTACATCATCACCAGGGAAGTCGTATTCGCTAAGAAGATCGCGAACTTCCATTTCAACTAGTTCAAGAAGCTCTTCGTCGTCTACCATGTCGCATTTGTTTAGGAATACAACGATGTATGGTACACCAACGTTTTTAGAAAGAAGGATGTGCTCACGAGTTTGTGGCATTGGGCCATCAGCAGCAGATACTACAAGGATAGCTCCGTCCATTTGCGCAGCACCAGTGATCATGTTTTTAACATAGTCAGCGTGTCCTGGGCAGTCAACGTGTGCATAGTGACGAGTTTCAGTTTCGTACTCAACGTGTGCAGTAGAGATTGTGATACCACGCTCACGTTCTTCAGGAGCACCATCAATTTGATCGTACGCCATAGCTGTACCTTTACCAGATTTCTTATGAAGTACTGTTGTGATAGCAGCAGTTAAAGTTGTTTTACCATGGTCAACGTGTCCAATTGTACCGATATTGGCATGTGATTTGGAACGGTCGAATTTTTCTTTAGCCATTCTAAAATCCTCCTTAAGAGCTTTTAATTAGTAATGTATAGAGTGATAGGAAGTGAAAGAAAGCTTTCACTTCCTCATCTTACAATAGTAGTTATACTTGAGTTAAGCGGCAAAATCAATTATTCGCCTTTATTTTTTTTGATAATTTCTTCTGCAATGCTCTTCGGCACTTCTTCGTAGTGATCCATGTGCATAGTAAACGTACCGCGACCTTGCGTATTAGAACGAAGTGCAGTAGCGTAACCGAACATTTCAGCAAGAGGAACCATAGCGCGAACAACTTGAGCGTTACCGCGTGCTTCCATACCTTCTACGCGTCCGCGACGTGAAGTAACATCACCCATGATATCTCCCATGTATTCTTCTGGAATAACCACTTCTACTTTCATGATTGGTTCAAGAAGAACTGGGTTACATTTGCTGACTGCATTTTTCAATGCCATAGAAGCAGCAATTTTAAATGCCATTTCGTTTGAGTCAACATCATGGTAAGAACCATCGAAAAGTTTTGCTTTAATGTCGATAAGCGGGAAGCCTGCTAGTACACCATTTTCAAGTGAATCTTCCAGACCTGCTTGAACAGCTGGGATGTATTCACGAGGAACTACCCCACCGACAATCGCATTTTCAAATTCAAAGCCAGCGCCTTCTTCGTTTGGTTCGAATTCGATCCAAACGTGTCCGAACTGACCGCGTCCACCAGACTGACGTACAAATTTACCTTCAACTTTTGCACCGGAACGGAATGTTTCACGGTACGCAACCTGAGGAGCACCAACGTTGGCTTCTACTTTAAATTCGCGTTTCATACGGTCAACAATGATATCAAGGTGAAGTTCACCCATACCAGAGATGATCGTTTGGCCAGTTTCTGGGTTTGTTTGAGTACGGAATGTAGGATCTTCTTCAGCAAGTTTCGCTAAAGCGATACCCATTTTATCTTGGTCGGCTTTTGATTTAGGCTCAATAGCAACGTCGATAACTGGTTCTGGGAATTCCATTGATTCGAGGATAACAAGATCCTTCTCATCACATAGAGTATCTCCAGTAGTCGTATCTTTTAGACCTACAGCAGCTGCGATATCGCCTGCGTATACAGTAGAGATTTCTTCACGGCTGTTAGCGTGCATTTGAAGGATACGTCCAACACGCTCACGTTTGCCTTTAGTAGAGTTTTTCACGTATGAACCGGAATCAAGTGTTCCAGAGTACACACGGAAGAACGTCAACTTACCAACGTAAGGGTCAGTCATAACTTTAAATGCTAATGCAGAGAATGGCTCATCATCAGAAGAATGGCGCTCAATCTCTTCATTTGTATCAGGACGTACACCTTTGATTGCAGCAACGTCAGTTGGTGCAGGAAGGTAGTCAAGAACAGCATCAAGTACTAGTTGAACACCTTTGTTTTTGAAGGCAGAACCAACAAGAACAGGGTAGAATTCAACATTTAATGTACCTTTACGGATACCTGCTTTTAACTCGTCAATAGTGATTTCTTCACCCTCAAGGTATTTGTCCATAAGCTCTTCATCAAGCTCACATACAGCTTCAATGAGGCTGTTGCGAAGCTCTTCTGCTTGCTCTTTGTACTCTTCAGGGATTTCTTTCGCATCAGAGCGAGTTCCGAGGTCATCTTCGTAGAAATACGCAACGTTTTCTACAAGATCGATGATACCTTCGAAGTTATCTTCAGCACCGATCGGCAATTGAATTGCATGAGCGTTTGCTTGAAGACGGTCTCTTAAAGTTCCTACAGAGTAAAGGAAGTCTGCACCGATTTTGTCCATTTTGTTAACAAAAACGATACGCGGTACTCCGTAAGTTGTTGCCTGACGCCAAACAGTTTCTGTTTGAGGCTCAACGCCTGATTGCGCGTCAAGTACAGCAACAGCACCATCAAGTACACGAAGAGAACGTTCAACTTCAACTGTGAAGTCTACGTGTCCCGGAGTATCGATGATGTTTACGCGGTATCCTTTCCACTGTGCAGTTGTCGCAGCGGAAGTGATTGTGATACCACGTTCTTGTTCCTGCTCCATCCAGTCCATTTGTGAAGCTCCTTCGTGAGTTTCACCAATTTTGTGGATACGACCAGTATAGAACAAGATACGTTCTGTAGTAGTCGTTTTACCGGCATCAATGTGAGCCATGATTCCGATATTACGAGTATTTTCTAAGGAGAACTCTCTTGCCATTGGGTAATTTCTCCTTCCTTATTAGGAAATTGTGTTTTTTAGTATATAAATCCTACCAACGATAGTGAGCAAATGCTTTGTTTGCTTCAGCCATCTTATGAGTATCTTCACGTTTCTTAACAGCAGCACCAGTATTGTTAGCTGCGTCAAGGATTTCGTTAGCTAAACGCTCTTCCATCGTTTTTTCTCCGCGAAGACGCGCGTAGTTAACTAACCAGCGAAGTCCAAGAGTCGTACGACGTTCAGGACGAACTTCTACAGGAACTTGGTAGTTCGCACCACCTACACGGCGTGCTTTTACTTCAAGTACAGGCATGATGTTTTTCAATGCTTGTTCGAAAACCTCCATTGCATCATTGCCAGTACGTTCTTTAATGATATCGAATGACTTGTATAGGATTGTTTGAGACTTACCTTTTTTACCATCGATCATCATTTTGTTGATTAGACGAGATACAAGCTTAGAGTTGTAAATCGGATCAGGTAAAACGTCTCTTTTTGCTACAGGACCTTTACGTGGCATCTGAATATCCTCCCTTCATCAATTATGCGTATTTTCGTTTATTATTTTGCTTTAGGTTTTTTCGTACCGTATTTAGAACGGCCTTGTGCACGGTTTTCAACTCCAGCAGTGTCAAGCGCACCACGAACGATGTGGTAACGTACCCCTGGTAAGTCTTTTACACGTCCGCCGCGGATAAGTACAACACTGTGCTCTTGCAGGTTGTGACCGATACCAGGAATGTAAGCAGTAACCTCGATTCCGTTAGTTAAACGAACACGAGCATATTTACGAAGTGCTGAGTTCGGTTTTTTCGGTGTCATTGTACCAACACGAGTACATACCCCGCGTTTTTGTGGAGAAGATACATTAGTGTGCTCTTTTTTAAAGCTGTTGTATCCTTTGTTAAGTGCAGGAGACTTTGAGTTTTCTACTTTACTCACGCGTCCTTTGCGAATTAGCTGATTAATTGTAGGCATGATTTTTTCCTCCCTTCGTTACGTTTTATAACCCACATACCCAGGTGGTTCATCAAAAGGCAAAAAACAATGTCTTTACATAAGATAAATCTTACGTAAAAACAAAAGTACGTTATAAAATAATGGCAACAGCGGCTGCTCCTACCTCAATTCCGCAGGCTTTGCCGAGCTTTTTCATGGATTCAACCATTAAGACAGAGATACCTTGATCTTCCGCAAGTGAAACAACACTTGACGTGAGGATCGGATCTGCGTCTTTTGCAACGACTACTTCCTTTACTGAACCTCGTTTTAGAGCTTTCACTGTTTGCTTCGTACCAATAATAATTGATTTGGCCTGTGATACTTTATCATAAGACATAAACATATCCTCCAAAGTAACAGGTTTATTTCGAGCACCTTGGTTATATTATCATTCTAGGAGACGAATGTCAACAAGGTATGACATTTTTTAGTTTCGTACTTCTCATAGAGTGATTTTTTATTAAAAATATCTGCTGAAAGACTGTTTTGGCAGTCTTTCAGCAGCTTTAAATCAGTTATTCAACCGGAACCATGTCTTCAGTCGGCTGAACATTTGAAACTGGTTTTACTTTACGGTATTTCATCATACCTGTACCAGCAGGAACAAGCTTACCGATGATAACATTCTCTTTCAAGCCGAGAAGCTCGTCACGCTTACCTTTGATCGCTGCGTCTGTAAGGACACGTGTTGTTTCCTGGAAGGAAGCAGCAGATAAGAATGAATCAGTTTCAAGAGATGCTTTTGTAATACCGAGTAAGACAGGACGACCTGTAGCAGGACGATTGCCTTCAAGCAATACCTTTTTGTTCGCTTCAGTAAATTGGTGAATATCAAGCAATGTACCTGGAAGCACATCAGTGTCACCAGCGTCAATCACACGAACTTTGCGAAGCATCTGGCGAACCATTACTTCTACGTGTTTATCACCGATTTCAACACCCTGCATACGGTAAACCTTTTGAACCTCATGGAGAAGATACTCTTGAACAGTTGTCAGGTCAGTCACTTTAAGAAGCTCTTTCGGATCGATTGAACCTTCTGTCAGTACTTGGCCTCGAGTAATTTTATCTCCTTCCGCTACTTTCAGGCGGGAGTTATAAGGTGCCGTATAAGAACGTGTTTCCACTGCGCCTTGAACCACAATTTCCTGTTGCTTATCACGAACTTCATTGATCTCAACGACTGTACCGTCGATTTCTGTAATTGTTGCCTGACCTTTCGGATTACGCGCTTCGAAAAGCTCTTGGATACGCGGAAGACCCTGTGTGATATCGTCTCCGGCAACCCCGCCTGTATGGAATGTACGCATTGTTAACTGTGTACCAGGCTCACCGATTGATTGGGCAGCAATGATACCGACCGCTTCACCGACTTCAACATCGGAGCCAGTTGCAAGATTTCGGCCATAGCATCGTTTACATACACCATGAGGCGTATTACATGTGAAGGCAGAACGGATCCACACTTCTTCAATGCCGGCTTCTACAATCTCCAGTGCTTTATCTTCATCGATCAGTTCGTTTTCATTTACAAGCACTTCACCTGTTTCAGGGTGCTTCACTTGTTTTCGTGCAAAACGGCCGATTAAGCGTTCTTCTAAGCGCTCAATGGTTTCAGTTCCTTCTTTAAGTGGCTTAGCAAGGATGCCTCGGTCAGTTCCGCAATCAGTTTCACGGATGATAACATCCTGCGCAACGTCAACGAGACGGCGTGTAAGGTAACCTGAGTCAGCAGTTTTAAGGGCGGTATCGGCAAGACCTTTACGCGCACCGTGAGTGGAGATAAAGTACTCCAATACTGTCAGACCTTCACGGAAACTTGATTTGATCGGTAATTCAATGATACGTCCAGCCGGGTTGGCCATCAGGCCGCGCATTCCGGCAAGCTGCGTAAAGTTAGACGCGTTACCACGGGCACCAGAGTCACTCATCATGTAGATCGGGTTGAGCTCATCAAGTGATTTCATCAGTTTGCCTTGGATAACGTCTTTTGCAGCACTCCAGATAGAGATAACTCTCTCATAGCGTTCTTCTTCTGTGATTAGACCACGTCGGAATTGCTTCATGACGTTATCAACTTTGCTTTGCGCTTCCTCAAGAATTTCTTGTTTATCATCGAGTACGACGATGTCAGAAACCCCAACTGTAATACCAGCTTTTGTTGAATATTTGAAACCTAGGTTTTTCATGCGGTCAAGCATTTTAGACGTTTCCGTGATATGGAATCGTTTAAAGATTTCCGCGATGATTTTACCCAGAATACCTTTTTTAAACGGTGCATTGATTGGCTGCTGTTCAATGACAGCTTTAACATCGGCACCTTTTTCTAAGAAGAAACGGTCAGGTGTTTTCTCTTCAATGTTGCTCTTCGTTGGCTCATTCATGTAAGGGAATGATTCCGGAAGAATTTCATTGAAGACAAGCTTACCGACAGTTGTAATTAACAATTTTGAGCGCTGTTCTTCGGTAAATGTCACATTCTTAAGGGAGTTAGCTGCAACAGCTACTCTCGTATGAAGGTGAACATATCCGTTTTGATAAGCAAGAAGCGCTTCGTCTGTATTCTTGAAGACCATACCTTCACCGACAGCACCGGCACGCTCAAGTGTCAGGTAATAGTTACCCAGTACCATATCCTGAGACGGTGTTACAACCGGTTTACCATCTTTAGGGTTCAAGATGTTTTGAGCAGCAAGCATCAAGATGCGTGCTTCAGCTTGTGCTTCAGCAGATAATGGTACGTGAACCGCCATTTGGTCACCGTCAAAGTCAGCGTTATAAGCTGTACATACGGACGGGTGAAGGCGGATTGCGCGTCCTTCAACAAGCGTTGGTTCAAACGCCTGAATACCTAATCTGTGAAGTGTAGGGGCACGGTTCAGAAGCACCGGATGCTCCTTAATAACTGATTCCAGTACATCCCATACTTCAGGCTGTACGCGCTCAATTTTACGTTTCGCACTCTTAATGTTGTGAGCAAGACCTTTTTCAACAAGTTCTTTCATAACGAAAGGTTTGAAAAGCTCAAGCGCCATTTCCTTCGGTAAACCGCATTGGTACATTTTCAAATGAGGACCAACAACGATTACAGAACGTCCGGAGTAATCGACACGTTTACCAAGAAGGTTTTGACGGAAACGGCCTTGCTTCCCTTTCAGCATGTGAGAAAGAGATTTTAACGGTCTGTTACCAGGACCCGTTACAGGACGTCCGCGGCGGCCGTTGTCAATTAGGGCATCGACAGCCTCTTGAAGCATACGTTTTTCGTTTTGAACGATAATGCTAGGCGCACCAAGGTCCAAAAGGCGTTTCAAACGATTGTTACGGTTGATGACACGACGATAAAGGTCGTTCAAATCAGAAGTCGCAAAACGTCCGCCATCTAGCTGAACCATCGGTCTAAGCTCAGGAGGAATAACAGGAAGCACATCAAGGATCATCCAAGATGGCTTGTTTCCTGAGTTACGGAAGGCTTCTAAAACTTCAAGGCGTTTGATCGCACGAGTACGGCGCTGTCCTTGTGATGTTTTCAGCTCTTCTTTTAACATATCAACTTCTTTTACAAGATCGATATCTTGAAGAAGTTTGTGAATCGCTTCTGCACCCATTGATGCTTGGAATTTATTACCGTATTTATCGAGATAAGCACGGTATTCTTTCTCAGACAGAAGCTGTTTCTTTTCAAGCGGTGTGTTTGCAGGATCAGTTACAACGTAAGAAGCAAAGTAAATGACTTCTTCTAAAGCACGAGGTGACATATCCAGCACAAGACCCATACGGCTTGGAATACCTTTGAAATACCAAATGTGGGAAACTGGGGCAGCCAGTTCAATGTGCCCCATTCTCTCACGACGGACTTTAGCCCGTGTTACTTCGACTCCGCAGCGGTCACAAACTACGCCTTTATAACGAACTCGCTTGTACTTCCCGCAATGACATTCCCAGTCCTTAGTCGGTCCGAAAATGCGTTCGCAGAATAGACCGTCCTTTTCAGGTTTTAACGTACGATAGTTTATCGTTTCAGGCTTTTTCACTTCACCAAAAGACCATGAACGGATTTTATCCGGTGAAGCAAGACCGATGTTCATATACTCAAAATTGTTCACATCTAGCAAGGGGCCTACCTCCCTTTTTATCTTCGGATTAACCGATGTCACTTGCCTTTATAACTAGAGATTATTCTTTTGTTACTACATCGCGTTCAACGTCTGCAGATGCTGTTTCTTCCGGCTCTTCATCACCTGATAATGCCAGACCGTCAGCTTGTTTCGCATCTTCTTCGTCTTCTAAATCTCTCATTTCTATTTCTTCTTCATCACCGGAAAGGATTTTGACATCCATACCTAAGCTTTGAAGTTCTTTGATTAATACTTTGAATGATTCCGGAACACCTGGTTCTGGAACGTTGTCGCCTTTAACGATGGCTTCATATGTTTTCACACGTCCAACCACGTCATCAGACTTAACAGTCAGAATTTCTTGAAGAGTGTAAGCCGCACCGTAAGCTTCAAGTGCCCAAACCTCCATCTCACCGAAACGCTGTCCGCCAAATTGCGCTTTACCGCCAAGAGGCTGCTGCGTAACAAGTGAGTAAGGACCTGTAGAGCGTGCATGAAGTTTATCGTCAACCATGTGAGCCAGTTTAATCATGTACATGATACCGACAGATACGCGGTTATCAAACGGCTCTCCAGTACGTCCGTCGTAAAGCACCGTTTTTGCGTCACGAGACATGCCGGCTTCTTCAAGTGTTTCCCAAACATCCTCTTCACGCGCTCCGTCAAATACAGGAGATGCAATGTGGATGCCGAGGTAACGAGCGGCCATACCCATATGAAGCTCCAATACCTGCCCGATGTTCATACGTGATGGTACGCCCAGCGGGTTAAGCATGATGTCAATTGGTGTGCCGTCAGGAAGGTAAGGCATATCCTCTTCAGGAAGAATCTTAGAGATAACACCTTTGTTACCGTGACGACCGGCCATTTTGTCCCCTTCAGAAATCTTACGTTTCTGAACGATATATACGCGTACCAACTGGTTTACGCCTGGAGGAAGTTCGTCTCCGTCTTCACGGTTGAAGACTTTAACGTCGTGGATAATTCCGCCGCCGCCGTGAGGCACACGAAGAGAAGTATCACGAACCTCGCGGGCTTTTTCACCAAAGATGGCGTGAAGCAGGCGTTCTTCTGCAGTCAGTTCAGTTACGCCTTTAGGTGTTACTTTACCAACAAGAAGATCTCCGTCTTTTACTTCCGCCCCAATACGGATGATTCCGCGGTCATCAAGATTGCGAAGCGCATCTTCACCGACGTTTGGAATATCGCGAGTGATTTCTTCAGGTCCAAGTTTCGTATCACGTGCTTCTGATTCGTATTCTTCAATGTGGATAGATGTATAAACATCATCCTTCACAAGGCGTTCACTCATGATGATGGCATCCTCATAGTTGTAGCCATCCCATGTCATGAAGCCGACCATTACGTTACGGCCAAGTGCAAGTTCACCAAGCTCCATAGAAGGACCGTCAGCAAGGATTTCTCCTTTTACCACTTCATCGCCGACACTTACGATCGGACGCTGGTTGTAGCACGTACCTTGGTTAGAGCGGACAAATTTCAGCAGGCTGTATTTATCCAGGTTTCCTTTTACTTTTTGACCGTCTACTTCTTCATAACGGCGAACCCAAACGTTTTTCGCTTCTACGCGTTCAACGATACCAGGGTGTTTACAAATAACAGCGGCACCAGAGTCTTTACCTGATACGTATTCCATACCAGTTCCAACGAATGGTGCTTCCGGCTGCATCAAAGGCACAGCCTGACGCTGCATGTTCGCTCCCATGAGGGCACGGTTGGAGTCATCGTTTTCTAGGAACGGGATACATGCTGTCGCAGCAGAAACAACCTGCTTAGGCGATACATCCATGTAGTCCACACGGTTTCTGGAAACGACGGTGTTCTCTCCGCGGAAACGGGCTACGATGCTGTCATCAATAAATCCGCCTTCGTCATCAAGACGAGCGTTCGCTTGAGCGACAACATAGTTATCCTCTTCATCAGCAGTTAAGTAATCGATTCTGCCAGTTACCTTCCCTGTTTCAGGGTCAACACGGCGATATGGCGTTTCGATAAAACCAAAACGGTTTACTTTTGCATAAGATGAAAGTGAGTTGATCAAACCGATGTTCGGGCCCTCAGGCGTTTCAATCGGACACATACGGCCATAGTGGGAGTAGTGAACGTCACGCACTTCCATTCCGGCACGCTCACGTGTTAATCCGCCCGGTCCTAATGCTGACAGACGGCGCTTATGCGTTAATTCAGCAAGCGGGTTCGTCTGATCCATGAATTGAGAAAGCTGAGAGCTTCCAAAGAACTCTTTAATGGACGCAATAACAGGACGAATATTGATCAGCTGCTGAGGTGTAATTGTATTCGTATCTTGAATTGACATTCTCTCACGAACCACACGCTCCATACGGCTTAAACCGATACGGAATTGGTTCTGGAGAAGCTCACCTACAGAACGTAAACGGCGGTTTCCAAGATGATCGATATCATCTGTGTCGCCTACTCCGTGCAGCAGGTTGAAGAAGTAGCTGATAGAAGAAATAATATCAGCAGGTGTAATGTTTTTGATCTCTTCTTCAATGTAAGCATTGCCGATTACATTAATAACCTGTTCTCCTTCTTGATCAGTCGGAGCAAAGATTTTAATTGATTGAAGAGTTACTTCATCTTCAACAACGCCGCCATTCGGATACAGCTTTCTGAAACCGATTCCGTTTTCTAAGTATGGCAGTACTTTATCAAGTGTTCTTCTATCAAGAATCTGACCTTTTTCAGCCAGGATTTCTCCTGTTTCAGGGTCAACAAGCGTTTCAGCAAGTCTCTGATTAAAGAGACGATTCTTAATATGAAGTTTTTTATTAATTTTATAGCGTCCTACATTGGCAAGATCGTATCGTTTCGGATCAAAGAAACGAGAATCAAGCAAGCTTTTCGCATTTTCTACTGTAGGCGGCTCTCCAGGACGGAGACGCTCGTAAATTTCAAGCAGCGCTTTGTCGCTGTTTTCTGTGTTATCTTTATCAAGCGTATTTCGCAGGTATTCGTTCTCTCCTACGAGATCAAGAATCTCTTGATCGGAGCCGAAGCCGAGAGCACGCAAAAGAACCGTAACCGGCAACTTACGTGTGCGATCAATGCGGACATAAACAACATCTTTCGCATCAGTTTCGTATTCTAACCATGCGCCACGGTTTGGAATGACAGTTGCGGTAAAACCTTTTTTACCGTTTTTGTCTACTTTACCACTGAAATATACACTTGGAGACCGAACAAGCTGGGAAACGATAACGCGTTCCGCACCGTTAATGATAAAAGTACCTGTATCTGTCATAATAGGGAAATCACCCATGAAGACATCTTGGTCTTTTACCTCTCCAGTTTCTTTGTTAATTAAACGAACCTTCACTCTTAGCGGAGCTGAGTAAGTCACATCACGTTCTTTTGATTCCTCTACAGGATATTTAGGCTCACCTAAACTATAATCAATGAACTCAAGAGAGAGGTTACCAGTGAAATCCTCAATTGGTGATATGTCTTGAAACATCTCTCTAAGACCCTCATCAAGAAACCACTGATAAGAAGAGGTTTGAATTTCAATGAGATTTGGTAATTCTAACACTTCGCTAATGCGAGCATAGCTTCTGCGCTGGCGGTGTCGTCCATACTGAACTAGTTGACCTGTCAACTGATTCACCCCTCAAATCATGCGTATTATATGTGTAATAAGCATCTCTTCCAAAGAAAGAAATACTTTTACAAGACAAAAGAAAAAAGGGTTTCTAATTAAGAAAACCACATCCAAAAACAAATACCGATTTTATTAGCATTTCCATACTTGTATAATTTATACATAGATATTGACAATTCATCATATCAAGCAAAATATATACATTGGCATTTTATAATATTAACATAGCTAAAATACCGAGTCAAACTTTTTTTGCTTTTATGATATAATAGCCTTTCTTTTTTTGAACGACAGAAACTTCATCGAACAGTTCCTCGAGCTTTTCAATGGCAGAAGGCGCGCCTTGCTTTTTCTGTATGACGATCCACAACTCACCTGAAGCTTTTAAGTGTTCAGCGCTTTTCTCAAAGATAGCATGGACAACTTTTTTTCCGGCTCGGATTGGGGGATTTGTAAGAATAGAAGCAAATGTTTGAGCAGAATCAACGTTCGAAAACAAATCACTCTGATAAATCTTAACGTTTGTTACTCCGTTTCGTTCTGCATTTTCATTTGATAGCTCTACAGCTCTCTCATTAACGTCAATCATGTGGATGGTCCGGTCTTTAAAGTCGCTGGCCAGCGATAGACCTATCGGGCCGTACCCGCAGCCTACATCAAGAAAGCTGCCCTCAACTTTAGGCTCTTCAAAAGAATCAATCAGCAGACGGGAGCCAAAATCAACTTCCTTTTTAGAAAAAACCCCGCTGTCGCTGGTAAATGTGAAATCTTTATTACGAAGCCTAAAAGACCAGGTTTGCTTGTTGCTTTTTACTGAAGGTTTTTCTGAATAATAATGCTCACTCATACTCGGAACCTCCTTTTTTCATGGCTTAAAGAATGGCAAAGAAAAAGCTCGCCTCATAAAAGCGAGCTTCCCCTACAGGTAAGTGAAGATTACTTAACTTCTACAGAAGCGCCAACTTCTTCAAGTTTAGCTTTAAGCTCTTCAGCTTCTTCTTTAGCAATACCTTCTTTAAGTGGTTTTGGAGTGTTGTCAACAAGTTCTTTAGCTTCTTTCAAGCCAAGACCAGTGATTTCACGTACAACTTTGATAACTTTGATTTTTTGAGAACCTGCACCAGCAAGGATAAGGTCGAATTCGCTTTGCTCTTCAGCAGCTCCGCCTGCAGCAGCTCCGCCAGCTACAGCTACAGGAGCAGCAGCAGTTACGCCAAATTCTTCTTCGATTGCTTTTACTAGGTCGTTCAATTCAAGTACAGTTGCTTCTTTAACGGAAGCAATGATTTCTTCGATATTTAAAGCCATTTGTAATTCCTCCATTTTGTTTTAATTTATGAAAAACTGATTAGATTAAGCGCCTTGTTCTTCCTTTTGTTCTGCCACAGCTTTTGCAGCAAGAGCAAAGTTGCGAACTGGAGCTTGAAGTACGCTAAGCAACATAGAAAGCAAGCCTTCGCGTGATGGAAGTTCAGCAAGAGCTTTCACTTCTTCAACAGTAGAAACTTTACCTTCGATAACGCCAGCTTTGATTTCAAGAGCTTCGTGATTTTTAGCGAACTCATTAAGAACTTTAGCCGGAGCGACAACATCTTCAGTGCTGAATGCAATCGCGTTCGGTCCAGTTAAGAAATCATTCAAACCATTAAGCTCAGCTTGTTCAACCGCACGGCGAGTCATCGTATTTTTGTAAACTTTGAACTCAACGTTAGCTTCGCGAAGCTGTTTACGAAGTTCTGTTACTTCAGAAACGTTAAGTCCGCGATAGTCAACGATGATCGTTGATTTACTTTCTTTCAGTTTAGAAGCAATTTCTTCAACAACAACTTTTTTTGTTTCAATTGCGCTGCTCATGGTTACACCTCCTGTAGATTCTTGTGTAACACTTATACCGTTAGGTGATCACGACTGAGACGACGGATTCCATATAAAAAGCCTCCATGAGACATGGAGGCTGTATATACAAGCATACGTAACGTAATAGCTGTGATAATATACACCTCGGTAGGATAATTAAGCGGTTAGGCCCCTACTGTCTACGGTATAAATGATATTCTATTTTACAACATTTTGAATCATATCAGAATGTTGATGTCATGTCAATATTATTTTACGTTAAAAGTTGAAGAGTCTACTTTGACACCAGGTCCCATAGTAGATGTTACAGCAACGTTTTTCACGTAAACGCCTTTTGCTGCAGCAGGTTTAGCTTTCAGGATTGTATCGTACATTGTTGTGAAGTTCTCAACAAGTTTTTCATCCTCGAAAGAAACTTTACCGATAGGAACATGAATGTTTCCAGCTTTATCAACGCGGTATTCAACTTTACCAGCTTTGATTTCGCCAATTGCTTTTTCAACTTCGAAAGTAACTGTACCAGTTTTAGGGTTTGGCATTAAACCTTTTGGTCCAAGTACACGACCGATTTTACCAACTTCACCCATCATGTCAGGTGTAGCTACGATTACATCGAAATCGAACCAGCCTTGTTGAATTTTGTTGATGTAGTCAGTATCGCCAACGTAATCTGCACCAGCAGCTTCAGCTTCTTTCGCTTTTTCGCCTTTTGCGAAAACGAGAACGCGCTGAGTTTTACCAGTTCCGTTTGGAAGCACAACTGCTCCACGGATTTGCTGGTCGTTTTTACGAGGGTCAACCCCAAGACGGAAAGCCACTTCAACTGTAGCGTCGAATTTAGCTGTGTTTGTTTTTTTAACGAGAGCTACTGCTTCAGAAACGTCGTAAGCTTTTGAACGATCTACAAGCTTAGCAGCTTCAACGTACTTTTTACCTTTTTTAGCCATTTTAAAATTTCCTCCTTATGTGGTTATAGCGGAATAACCTCCCACGAATAAGGGTTGCGAACTTGTTAAAACTCGCAACCCGACAAGAAACAAATTAATCCTCGATTACAATACCCATACTGCGGGCAGTACCTTCAACCATGCGCATTGCCGCTTCAACGTCTGCTGCGTTTAAGTCAGGCATTTTCGTTTCAGCGATTTCGCGTACTTTATCGCGCTTAACGGTTGCCACTTTATTACGGTTTGGTTCACCAGAACCAGACTCAATTCCAGCCGCTTTTTTAAGCAATACTGCAGCAGGTGGAGTTTTTGTAATAAATGTAAATGAACGGTCTTCGTAAACCGAAATTTCAACAGGAATGATTAAACCAGCTTGGTCAGCTGTACGAGCGTTAAACTCCTTACAGAATCCCATGATGTTAACACCGGCTTGACCAAGTGCAGGTCCAACTGGTGGTGCTGGGTTAGCTTTTCCAGCAGGAATTTGCAATTTTACAACTTTTACTACTTTTTTAGCCACGAGACACACCTCCTTAAGTCCGTGATGTGGTAATAGGGTAAACCCTCCCACTCAAGGTTTCATTCTTTATATGAATGACGAAATATCAAGCTAGTTGCCTTGGATAAGTCCAAGACGTACCTTTGCTATATTATCATTTATATATAGCAATTTCAAGTTTTTTCACATTACAATTTATCGATTTGGGTAAATTCCAGCTCAACCGGTGTTTCACGGCCAAACATATTAACGAAAACTTTGACCTTGCTTTTATCATAATCAATCTCTTCAATTGATCCAGTAAAGTTGGCAAAAGGTCCGTCTATCACTTTCACTGTCTCTTTCAGTTCAAAGTCAATGTCAGTTTTGCGTTCGTCCATGCCCATTCTCTTCAGAATGGTTTCTGCTTCGCCTGGAAGAAGCGGCGTCGGTTTTGAACCAGAGCCGGCAGATCCTACGAATCCAGTAACGCCCGGCGTGTTGCGGACAACATACCAAGAGTCGTCTGTCATTACAATTTCTACAAGCACATAACCAGGGAATACTTTCTTTTTCACGACTTTTTTCTTGCCGTTCTTGATATCCGTTTCTTCTTCTTCAGGTACAACTACACGGAAAATTTTATCCTGCATCCCCATTGATTCAACACGTTTTTCCAAGTTGGCTTTTACTTTATTCTCATAACCAGAGTACGTGTGAACAACATACCAATTCTTTTCCATTCTCTTCAGGACTGTCCAGTCCTTCCCTCCCCGCATTTGGTTTTTGTGAATTACCAATAACGCTTCAAGCAAAAAATAGGCGGCAAGCCTATGATAACTTTCATTTTAAGCCACAATAAAAAACCCGCTGAACGGGTTTTGGCAAGTGATATTATGATCTATTATAGCACGTATTGCTGATCATTATTCAACTATTAAACGAATTAATTGAGAAATTCCTGTGTCAAGGAGGGCAAAAAAGATAACAAAAAAGATAACTGTTGAAATCACCGTAATGGTATAACGCGTTAACTCTTTTCCTTTAGGCCAGCTTACCTTTTTCATTTCTTTCCCAACATCTTTAAAGAATCTCATAATACGCATGTAAAAGACCTCCACAATTTAAAAGCGCAAAAACTATTTTGTTTCAAGATGAGCTGTATGTGAATTGCAAGTACTGCAGTATTTCTTTACTTCTAATCGCTCAGCCGCTGATGCAGAGCTCTTCATTGTCGTATAATTACGGTTTCCGCATGTCTTGCATGCTAGCGTAATCTTTTTTCTCATGTCATTACACCTTTTTCTAAATAGACATTATCTTTATCTTTAGTAACATATCATAGTCAGAAAAATACTGTCAATATAACATAAATCCCTATTACAAACTGATTTCGCGAATTTCCAAGTACTTCTCCAGCTTGCGTTTCACACGCTGAAGGGCATTGTCAATCGATTTCACATGTCGGTTCAGTTCATCGGAAATCTCTTGGTAACTTCTTCCGTCGAGATATAAGACGAGTACTTTTCTCTCTAAATCACTTAATAGTTCTCCCATTTTCATTTCAATATCATCAAATTCTTCCTGATTGATGATCATTTCTTCAGGATTTAAGGTTTTCGCTCCTGAAATGACATCAAGCAGCGTTCGGTCTGATTCTTCATCAAAAATCGGTTTATCTAATGAGACGTAGGAATTCAAAGGAATGTGTTTCTGGCGAGTAGCTGTCTTTATTGCGGTAATAATTTGGCGGGTAATACATAATTCTGCGAAAGCTTTGAATGAGGTAAGCTTGTCCTCTTTGAAGTCACGAATAGACTTATAGAGGCCTATCATACCTTCCTGAACAATATCCTCTCTGTCCGCTCCTATTAAAAAATAGGATCTTGCTTTTGCCCGAACAAAGTTTCGGTACTTCGTAATCAAGTAATCTAACGCATCACTGTCCCCAACATGAACCTTTTCAATGACCTGCTCGTCCTCCAACTGGCAAAACTGCTCTTTGTTGAATTTTCCCTTGTTGTTCTGTAGATTCACTCCGATCCCCCCGGCGCACGTAGATAGAAATATTATACAGTATTGGGCAAAAAAGCGTCAACTTAATCTAAGTCTCCCCGCCTCCACTTTTCAAACGTTTTCAAAACCTCTTCCGATAAAGCAATTTTACCCGCCGGCTTTTCGGAAGTGATTTTTCTTACTCGTCTTTCTATTCGCCTTTCAATCGCTTCTACCTCTCTCAAAAGCTCCCGGGCCGATTTCCGCAATGCCCCCTGTCCGAAAATCGCCCACTGCTCAGTGTAGTCAGATGTCGCAACGTGAATTTGAGTCGCGACATTATTCAAAGCCTGAGCAAGCTTTTCTATCCGCTCATCAGCCGTCTCATTTTCTTTTGTGAAAATCACTTCAACTCTGTGGTTGGTGTGTTTTTTCTCAAGCCCTTTTACGAGATGCGCGTCAAAAACAACAATAACCCTGTTTCCTGTATACGATTGATATTCCGCCATTTTCTGAATCAGTACGTCTCGCGCCTCTTCAAAACTGTTCGCTTTTAAATCCTTCAGCTGCGGCCAGGCTCCAATCATGTTGTATCCGTCTACTAACAGGATATCCATGGGTCTTTATTCTCCCAGAGGGTTTCGTTTCCGGTAGACTTCATACATCAAAAGACCAGCCGCAACAGATGCATTCAGTGAAGTTACCTTCCCGGCCATCGGGAGTTTAATGAGAAAATCACACTTTTCTTTAACAAGGCGGCCCATCCCTTTTCCTTCGCTTCCGATGACTAAAGCCAAAGGCATGTTGCCGTCCATATTGCGGTAATCCTCACGCGCGGATGCATCCGTTCCGACAACCCAGATACCCCGCTCTTTCATTTCTTCTAACGTCCGCGCCAAATTGGTGACTCTTACTACAGGAATATGCTCAATTGCCCCTGTTGAAGCTTTTGCCACTGTTGTTGTCAGCCCGACAGCTCTCCGTTTTGGAATCACGATGCCATGGGCGCCGACCGCATCAGCTGTTCTCATAATGGAACCGAGATTATGAGGGTCTTCCAGCTCGTCCAGAATGAGGAAGAAAGGCTGTTCATTTCTTTCTTCAGCCGCTTTATATAAATCGTCCAGTTCCGCATACTCATACGCTGCAACCTGTGCCACTACGCCTTGATGCTGCCCTGTCACCATTTGATCGAGTTTTTTTCTCGGGACATACTGAATCGTGATACCCTGCTTTTTCGCAAGCTCAATCACCTGCTGTGCTTGTCCCTTTACGGTGTTTTCCGCCATCCACAGCTTATACAGCTTACGATCTGATTTTAACGTCTCGATCACTGCATTTTTCCCTATGACGTAATCATGTTG
Source organism: Bacillus inaquosorum (assembly GCF_023238325.1). NCBI lineage: Bacteria > Bacillati > Bacillota > Bacilli > Caryophanales > Bacillaceae > Bacillus > Bacillus inaquosorum. Next base: position 114,737 of record NZ_CP096592.1, on the reverse strand, counting down.
CTGACTCATTTGTTTTCCTCCCTGACGTCCCGAATTGTATAGCTTCGGCAACGAGCTGACTAAGTCTTTCCTCTTTTTTCTCTAGAAAAAGGTAGCCCAGCAGCGCTTCAAATGCTGTACTGTAGCGGTACGTCTGAACATCTGTATTTTTAGGTGTCGTTCCCGACTTTGCATTTCTGCCTCTTTTCAGCACCGCTTCCTCTTCTTCCGTAAAAAATGATTGATCCTGCAGAAAGAATAGGATCTCAGCCTGTGACTTTGCCGAAACGATCCGGCTTGATTTCTTATGAAGATCATTTGGTTTGGTAAAACCCTGCTTAAGCAGGTGATGCCTGACATACACTTCAAAAATGGCATCACCTATATAAGCAAGCGCAAGACCGTTAAGCTGCTTTGAATCTTTTATCGTTTCAAAATCAAGCATCCGTTATTCTCCCCGTTTCCAGCGAGTGCCTTGAGCTGTATCTTCAAGAATGATATTCATGCTTTTCAGCTGGTCGCGGATCTGATCTGACAATGCAAAATCGCGATTCCGGCGCGCTTCATTTCTTTTTTCGATTAAGTCTTCAATCTCTTGATCGAGCAGTTCCTGCTCACCCAATGAAAACCCGAGGACAGACACAATGCGGTCAAACATCTCAATAAACGCCTTAATCACATGATCAGCCGTATGATCTTTCTGAAGGTAGTAATTGGCATGCTTCGCTAAGTCGAACAGGACAGAAATGGCATTCGCCGTATTAAAATCATCGTCCATCGCTTCTTCAAATGCTTTGCGCTGCTCTTCAACTTTCTCCAGCCATTGACCGTCATCTTCCGTTAAATTGGTGCTGCTGTTCAGACGGTGCTGAAGGTTGCTGTACGCTGTTTTTAAACGGTTAAATGCGCTTTTTGTATTCTCAAGAAGCTCTTCTGAATAGTTAATCGGATGACGATAATGAACAGAAAGCATAAAGAATCTCAAAAGCTGCGGATCATGCTGTTTAATGATGTCATGCACAAGCACAAAGTTGCCCAGTGATTTTGACATTTTTTCATTATCAATATTGATATAGCCATTATGAAGCCAGTACTTTGCAAACGTTTTGCCTGTCAGCGCCTCAGATTGCGCAATCTCGTTTTCATGGTGAGGGAAGGTTAAATCCTGTCCGCCCGCATGGATATCAATCTGGTCACCCAGATACTTTTTGACCATCGCTGAGCATTCAATGTGCCAGCCCGGACGTCCTTTTCCCCAAGGGCTATCCCAAGAGATTTCTCCTTCTTTCGCCGCTTTCCACAGTGCAAAATCAAGAGCATCTTCTTTTTTCTCGCCAACCCGGATGCGTGCACCTGATCTCAGTTCATCAATTGATTGCTGAGAAAGCTTACCGTATCCTTCAAATGCTCTTGTTTTGAAATAAACGTCACCTTCTGATTCATAAGCGTAACCCTTTTTCACGAGCTGATCTACGAATTCGATAATCGCATCCATGTTTTCCATCACTCGCGGATGAAGGTCGGCTTTTCGGCAGCCGAGCGCCCCTACATCTTCAAAGTATGCTTTAATAAAACGCTCTGAAATGGTAGGTACATCCTCACCGAGTTCATTTGCCGCTTTAATTAATTTATCGTCTACATCTGTGAAGTTCGAGACATACTGCACATCATAGCCTTTATACTCCAGATAGTTTCGAATCGTATCATAAACGATAGCCGGACGCGCGTTCCCGATGTGAATGTAATTGTAAACCGTCGGTCCGCACACGTACATTTTCACTTTCCCCTCTTCTAGAGGAACGAATGTTTCCTTCTGTCTAGTCAATGTATTATAAAGAGTGATTGTCATTTTTGATTGATCCTTTCTTTTCTGTCTTCAAGTTCTGCCTTCAGCTCTAAAATCTGCTGTTCCAATGACTTAAAGCGATCAGCAACCGGATCGGGCAAATCCTGATGGTTTAAATCGCGTCTTACTTTTTTGCCATTTCGTACAACGACCCGTCCAGGTATGCCGACAACTGTTGAAAAATCAGGAACATCGTGCAACACTACTGAACCAGCGCCAATTTTCGAGCCTTCACCGACAGTAATTGAACCGAGCACTTTAGCACCTGTGGCTATCAATGCGTCATCTTTAATCGTTGGGTGCCTTTTTCCCTTTTCTTTCCCCGTTCCCCCGAGGGTAACCCCCTGAAAAACGGTTACGTTATTGCCGATTTCACATGTCTCCCCAATGACAACCCCCATACCGTGGTCTATGAAAAATCTTCTCCCGATTGTAGCGCCGGGGTGGATTTCTATCCCTGTAAAAAATCGGCTTACTTGAGATATAAGGCGTGCAAGGAAATAAAATTTTCGTTTATATAAAGCATGTGCAATCCGATGCGCCCATATAGCATGTAAACCGGAATAAGTTAAAATCACTTCAAAATAGCTTCTTGCTGCTGGATCTTGATCGAACACTGTATCAATGTCTTCTTTTAGCATTCTAAAAAACACATGCTTCCCCCCATTTCTCTATCTGATTTCCTCTTTACCCAATAAAAAAAGCGCCTCTGCATGAAAACATGACAGAGACGCTTTAACCGCGCGGTTCCACTCTGTTTGAAAAGCAGACTTCTGCTCTCCCAACTTCAGCCTGTAACGGCGGCGGCCGCCTTTGAATACTGATTTTGAAAAAACGTTCTTCAAAGGTCTTAAGGGCGCACTTCTAAAACCCGGCTCATGGATCTCTCTCAGCCAATGAAGATCCTTTCTGTAATGGCCTAAAGCTTTATACTCTTCCCTGTCAACAATCATCTATTTAGATGTTTTTTAAACGCTGAATTGCAGTCTCTTTACCGATCAATTCAATTGATTGCGGCAGTTCCGGACCGTGAGTTTGCCCCGTTACAGCAACACGGATCGGCATAAACAATTTTTTCCCTTTATGGCCAGTTTCTTTCTGCACTGCTTTGATCGATGCTTTGATGTTATCCGGAGTGAACTCCTCAAGCTCTTCAAGCTTCGCAGCGAATGTGCTGAGCACTTCAGGGACCTGTTCCTCTTCCAGAACAGCTTTTGCTTCTTGATTATACTCGATCTCATCCGTAAAGAACAAATCAGTCAGCTCAACAATTTCCGCACCGTAGCTTAATTGCTCATGATACAGGGAAATCAGTTTACGAACCCATTCTTGTTCTTCAGCAGTAAGCTCAGTGCCAACTTTGCCGGCTTTTTGCAAATGCGGCAGAGTCAGTTCAACAACCTGATCAAGATCCAGCTTCTTCACATATTGGTTGTTAACCCATTTTAGCTTATGCATATCAAACAAAGCTGGTGATTTAGATAAACGGTTTACATCAAAAATTTCAATAAACTGTTCTTTTGTGAATAACTCTTCTTCTCCAACCGGTGACCATCCAAGCAGGCCGATAAAGTTGAACAGCGCTTCCGGCAAGTAGCCAAGCTCTTTATACTGCTCAATGAATTGAATAATGGACTCATCGCGTTTGCTGAGCTTTTTACGGCTTTCATTTACGATCAGCGTCATGTGTCCGAACTGAGGAATATCCCATCCGAATGCTTGATAAATCATAATCTGTTTCGGTGTGTTAGAAATATGATCCTCACCGCGCAATACGTGTGTCATTTTCATTAAGTAGTCATCAATAGCTACCGCGAAGTTGTAGGTCGGCGTTCCGTCCTTTTTCACAATAACAAAGTCGCCAATGCCATCTGATTCGAAAGAAATCTCGCCTTTTACGATATCGTTGAAGGCAATCACTTTTCCTTCCGGCACTCGGAAACGAATACTTGGCTTTCTGCCTTCAGCAATAAATTTATCCTGTTCTTCTTGAGTCAGATTTCTGTGTTTTCCGGAATAACGCGGCATTTCTCCGCGGGCAATCTGCTCTTCACGCTCTTTTTCAAGCTCTTCTTCCGTACAGTAACATTTATAAGCAAGCCCTTTTTCAAGAAGCTCTTCATAGTACACTTTATAGATATCGTTACGCTCTGACTGACGGTATGGGCCGTACTCACCGCCGACATCCACACTCTCATCCCAGTCAATACCAAGCCATTTCAGATAATTCAGCTGGCTTTGTTCTCCGCCCTCAATGTTGCGCTTTTTATCAGTGTCCTCAACACGAATAATAAACTTACCGCCTTGATTGCGGGCAAATAAATAATTAAAAAGCGCCGTTCTGGCATTTCCAATATGCAAATGTCCGGTTGGACTCGGTGCATAACGGACGCGTACTTCGTTTCCCATTTTCAAATACTTCCTTTCATGTCATGTATGGCCTCAGGCAAAAATGTATGAATCTATTCTACCACCAAATAGACCCGGCATCAAAACAAGTTAGCCTTTTTGTATCAGTACTGTCGCCTGAGCCGCTATTCCTTCCGCTCGGCCTGTAAATCCAAGCTTTTCTGTCGTTGTTGCTTTTACATTCACTTGAGAAACGTCTGCCTCGAGCCCTTCAGCGATTCTTTTTCTCATATCTTCTATGTACGGCAGCATCTTCGGCTTTTGCGCAATGATGGTGCAGTCAATGTTTCCAAGGACATACCCCTTCTGTTTCACGATCCTCCAGACATGCTGAAGTAATTTAAAAGAGTCAGCGTCCTTGAACTCAGGATCAGTGTCAGGAAAATGCTTGCCGATGTCGCCTTCTCCCACAGCTCCCAGGCAAGCGTCAGCGACAGTATGAAGCAATACATCTGCATCAGAATGGCCGAGCAGCCCTTTTTCATACGGGATTTCAATTCCGCCAATGATCAGAGGACGGCCCTCCACTAATTGATGCACATCAAATCCTTGTCCAATTCTAAACATGTTTACTCCCACTTTCTGATTCCATGATAGCTTCAGCTGACGTCAAATCGTCTGGCGTCGTCAGCTTAATATTTGTATAGCTGCCTTCTACAACACGGACCGAACCGCCTTCCATCTGTTCAACGAGGCTGGCGTCATCCGTCCCTAAAAATCCCTTGTGCTCGGCCTCAGCGTGAGCTTTCATTAATAAAGAAAGACGAAAAGCTTGTGGCGTTTGGACAGCCCACAAGCTTGAACGTTCAATCGTCTCACTGACTTGTAAATCTTGAACGCGTTTAATCGTATCTTTTACCGGGACAGCAAGGATGGCCGCTCCTGTCTGTGCCGCTTCTGCGATCAGTTCGTCAATTTGTTCATGTTTTATAAAAGGGCGGGCGCCGTCATGTACAAGGACAATCTTTTCTTGTTTTACGGCTTTCAGCCCCTTATAAACACTGTGCTGGCGCTCATCTCCGCCTGCCACAAGCTCAATAGCGGTTTGAAACGGATAATCGGTCAGCAATTTCTGAAAGTGCTCCCGCTCGCGCTCGTTTATCACCAAAATGATTTTTTCGCACGGCCGGTGGCTGTCAAACACTCTTAACGTGTGAATGATCACCGGGTCTCCTTTCAGCTCAATGAACAGTTTATTTCTCCCTGCCTTCATCCGTTTTCCCTGACCGGCTGCAGGAATGACCACATCATAACTCATTGTTTTTTCTCCCTTTACAGCGCCTTCTCCAACAGCTTGGGCTTAGCAAAAATCATTCGTCCCGCTGCTGTCTGCAGCACACTTGTAACGAGTACATCAATATGTTTGCCGATATAATTGCGTCCTTCTTCAACGACAATCATCGTACCATCATCCAAGTAGGCAACTCCCTGATTATGCTCTTTCCCGTCCTTAATGACCTGAACATTCATTTCCTCGCCAGGAAGCACAACAGGCTTGACCGCATTGGCAAGGTCATTAATGTTTAATACTGCTACCTTTTGAAGCTCGCATACTTTATTTAAATTAAAATCATTCGTCACGACGACCCCGGATGTCAGCTTAGCGAGTTTAACGAGCTTACTGTCAACCTCCTGAATATCTTCAAAGTCGCCTTCATAAATTTCAACTTCAATGTCTAACTCTTTTTGAATGCGGTTCAGGATATCAAGACCGCGGCGTCCTCTGTTTCGTTTTAAAACATCTGAAGAGTCAGCAATGTGCTGCAATTCCTCAAGGACAAACTGCGGTATCACGATTATTCCCTCTAAAAAACCAGTCTGACAAATATCTGCTATTCTCCCATCAATAATAACACTTGTGTCCAAAATTTTCAGCTTCTTGTCCTGAACCTCATGTTCTTCATCGGCTGTTCCTTTTTTCTTTTGCATTCTGGCAGAAATAGAAAACAGGCTGATCAGTTCATCCTTTTTCTTAAAGCCCACCTGGAAGCCGAGATAACCGAGGAAGAACGCTAAAAATACAGGGATGATTGTGCTGAATATGCGGTAAGGTATATTGTCTAAAGGAATAACATTTACGATAAGATAAGCGATTATAAGTCCAAAAACCAGGCCAAGACTTCCAAATAACAAATCTGGAACCGGCGCTTTTAACAATGAATCCTCTATCCACTTCACCCAGTTCACAACGTAATCTGTACCCCATATACTGATGAGAAAAAAGATAATTGCACCTATTGCCGCAGACGTATATGCGTTAGTTATTAAAGGTATGTCCTGTATACTTAACAGTACAAACAATTCAGGTATTAAAAATATACCAACAACGCCGCCAAAGATAATGAAGAACGCCTGAACTATTCGTTTTAACATACCCCCACCTCCTTTTTAAACATTTTATTTCACAAGGTTTTATGCATCCTACGAATATCAGAATAAACAAAAACCAACATTTATATACCCGTATTCATAAGGTTTTAACCGAAATCACAGCTGTCTGTCTAAATAATGCTTCTCTTGCAGGCGTTTTAAACCTTTTTTGATTTTTTGGGCTCGTACTTCACCGATTCCCTCTACTTCATCTAATTCTTCTGCACTCGCCTCAATAATCCTTGGGAGGACTCCAAATGCTTCTACAACATTTTCAACAATCGGCATCGGAAGACGCGGTATCTTATTTAACAGCCTGTATCCTCTAGGCAATACATAATCATCAAGATTTGTAGAAGCCGGATAACCGAGAAGTTTATAAACAATGGAATCATCCAGCAAATCATAACTGGACATATCCTGCAGCTCTTTCAAGAGAACAAATGGATCTTTAATCTTTTCTTTCACATAATCCTTAATAAATAAAGCGGCCTCTTCTTCCATATCCGTAATCAGTTCAATGACTTGCAGCTTAATCAAATGACCTTCTGTTCCCAGTTCCCTGATATACATGTTAATTTCATTTTTGATTCTCAATACCATTTCATAACGGTGCATCACAGACAGAACGTCGCTGAATGTAACAAGTTCCTCAAACTCTAAAGCATTCAATGCATTAATGGTTTTGTCCAGAATCGTTTTATATTTTTCAAGAGTTTGAATGGCTTGATTCGCTTTTGTTAAAATAAACCCTATGTCTTTTAGTGTATACTTCATGCTTTCCTGATATAACGTTATAACATTCCTTCTTTCAGAAATGGCGATCACAAGGCAGCCGGTCTGCTTAGCTACTCTTTCGGCGGTGCGGTGCCGCATTCCTGTTTCTGATGAAGAAATTGTGGCTTCAGGCATCAGCTGTGTATTGGCGTATAGGATCTTTTGACCAGAATCACTTAAAATGATCGCCCCATCCATTTTAGCCAGCTCATATAAATGTGCCGGAGAAAAAGCAGTGTTAATGTGGAAACCGCCATCCACCACTTCTTTTACTTTATCATTATATCCAACAACAATCAGACCGCCTGTATTTGCTCTCAGTACATTTTCGATTCCAGCTCTGAGCGGAGTACCCGGAGCAACAAACTGCAATATAGATGACAGGTCTAACTCGTGTTTCGCCCCTTTTTTCTCTTTTTCCATCTATTATCCTCCTAATGAAGTACGAAGCGCCTCTGCAACATTTGCTACTCCGATAACCTCAATCCCTTTTGGTTTTGTCCATCCATCCAGATTTGCCGCGGGTATGATCATGCGTTTAAAACCAAGCTTAGCCGCTTCTTTCACACGCTGTTCAATTCTTGAGACCCGCCGGACTTCTCCGGTTAATCCCACTTCTCCTATAAAACAATCTGCAGGATTTGGAGGTGTGTCTCTAAAGCTTGACGCAATACTGATCGCAATGGCAAGATCAATTGCCGGTTCATCAAGCTTAACGCCGCCGGCCACTTTCAAATAAGCATCCTGATTTTGCAGCAGCAGCCCAACTCTTTTTTCTAACACAGCCATTAACAGTGAAACCCTGTTATGGTCTATTCCCGTTGCCATACGCCGCGGATTGCCAAAGCTTGTTGGCGAGATGAGCGCCTGGATTTCAACGAGAATCGGTCTTGTGCCTTCCATAGAAGCAGTTATGCTCGAGCCTGCCGATCCCGCCGAGCGTTCTTCTAAGAAAATTTCTGAAGGATTCAAAACCTCAGTGAGCCCCTCTTCGCGCATTTCGAAAATGCCCATTTCGTTTGTAGATCCAAAACGGTTTTTTACAGCCCGCAAAATACGGAAAGTATGGTGACGTTCTCCTTCAAAATATAAAACAGTGTCAACCATATGCTCCAGCAGTCTCGGCCCCGCGATGGACCCTTCTTTCGTCACGTGCCCTACGATAAAAATCGGAATGCCTTTTGTTTTTGCAATTTTCATCAGCTCAGCCGTACATTCCCTGACCTGTGACACACTGCCGGGAGCTGATGTGATATCGCTTTGGTAAACCGTTTGAATAGAGTCAACAACGACAAACGCTGGATTCATCTCTTGTATAGCAGACGAAATATACTCCATATCGGTTTCAGATAAAACATGCAGCGACGGATTATTTATGCCGAGACGGTCTGCTCTCAGTTTCGTTTGTTTGACCGATTCTTCTCCCGAAATATACAGCACACTGTTCGATGAATCTGATAATTGAGCGGAAACCTGCAGTAATAACGTTGACTTTCCGATACCGGGATCGCCGCCGATTAGAACGAGTGAACCTTTAACGACGCCCCCGCCGAGCACTCTGTTAAATTCGCCAAGCTGGGTTTTAACCCGGGGTTCTTCTGATGTTTCGATTGATGTAATAGGTGAAGGTTTCTGTACGGTTTGAACAGAATGAGAAAAAGCCGCTCTCCGATTGGCCGGTGCTTTTTTAATCATTTCTTCCACCATTGTATTCCAAGCACCGCATCCCGGACATTTCCCCATCCATTTTGGAGACTCGTAGCCGCAGGATTGGCAGATGAATTTCGATTTTGTTTTAGCCATATATAGTGTAAGACCTCTCCCTTGTTCTATTTCTTGATATGAAAGTGAGGCATACACTTACATGCTGTATGCCTCATTTCCGTCTCTATATTAATTCGTTTTAGCAGTCGTTTTTACGACAAATTCGCCATCTTCTACATCGAGAACAATATGCTGTCCTTTATGAATATTTCCTCTGAGGAGTTCTTCGGATAAACGGTCCTCTACATGCTTTTGGATAGCTCTTCTTAACGGACGGGCACCGTATTCCAGATCAACGCCCTCTTCCGCGACTTTCGCTTTTGCAGCATCTGTCAATTCGATAGAAAGATCCTGTTCTTTCAGGCGTTTCGTTAATTGATCAGACATCAGTGACACGATTTCAGTCAGGTGTTTTTTCTCAAGTGAATGGAAGACGATGATTTCATCGATCCGGTTGATGAACTCCGGTCTGAACGCACGTTTCAGCTCACCCATCACTTTATCTTTCATGTCTTTATGATTCTGCGTCTCATCCTGAACGTTAAAGCCGACATATTTATTGCGTTTCAGCTCACTTGCTCCGACGTTTGACGTCATAATTAAAATGGTATTGCGGAAATCGACTGTACGTCCTTTAGAATCAGTCAACCGTCCGTCTTCAAGAACTTGCAGAAGAATATTGAAAACATCAGGGTGCGCTTTCTCAATCTCATCAAGAAGCACGACAGAGTAAGGTTTTCTTCTGACTTTCTCTGTTAATTGGCCGCCTTCATCGTATCCTACGTATCCCGGAGGTGAACCGACAAGTCTTGAAGTTGAGTGTTTTTCCATGTATTCAGACATATCAATTCTGATCATGGCTTCTTCATCGCCGAAAATGGATTCAGCAAGTGCTCGCGCAAGCTCTGTTTTACCTACACCTGTAGGGCCTAAGAAAATAAATGAGCCGATTGGGCGTTTAGGGTCTTTTAACCCTGCTCTTGCACGTCTGACTGCTTTTGCAACAGCTACAACTGCTTCATCCTGGCCGATGACACGAGAGTGAAGAATGCTTTCCATATTAAGAAGCTTATCTGTTTCAGTTTGGGCGATTTTAGATACAGGCACCCCAGTCCAGCTGGAAACAACCATCGCAATATCATCAACAGTAACCTCTGAGTTTTCCTGTCCTTGCTTCTCTTTCCATGATTTCTTCGTATCCTCTACTTGCTCGCGCAGGCGCTGCTCAGTATCACGCAAGGAAGCTGCTTTTTCAAACTCTTGGCTTTGCACTGCCGCATCCTTCTCTTTACGAACCTCATCAAGCTTCTGTTCAAGCTCTTTTAAGTTAGGCGGCGTTGTAAAGGAGCGCAGTCTCACCTTTGAACCCGCTTCATCGATCAAGTCAATTGCTTTATCCGGAAGGAAACGGTCAGAAATATATCTGTCAGAAAGCTTAACCGCAGCTTCAATGGCATCATCTGTAATTGATACGCGGTGGTGAGCTTCATATCGATCACGCAAGCCTTTTAAAATTTGAATACTTTCATCTGCAGACGGCTGATCAACCTGGATCGGCTGAAAACGGCGTTCCAACGCTGCATCTTTTTCAATATATTTACGGTACTCATCAAGAGTCGTCGCCCCAATACATTGAAGTTCACCGCGAGCAAGCGAAGGTTTTAAAATGTTAGATGCATCAATTGCACCTTCTGCTCCGCCCGCTCCGATTAATGTATGGAGTTCATCGATGAATAGAATGATGTTTCCTGCCTGGCGAATTTCGTCCATGACCTTCTTCAGGCGATCCTCAAATTCTCCGCGGTATTTTGTGCCGGCAACCACTGTTCCCATGTCTAATGTCATCACGCGTTTATCACGTAAGATTTCGGGAACTTCGTTATTGATAATTTGCTGTGCCAAACCTTCTGCAATCGCCGTCTTACCTACACCTGGTTCTCCAATGAGAACAGGATTGTTTTTCGTTCTGCGGCTTAACACTTCGATTACACGCTGGATTTCCTTGCTTCTGCCGATGACAGGATCAAGACTGTCTTCCTTCGCAATAGCAGTTAAGTCTCTTGCCAAGCTGTCAAGCGTAGGCGTATTCGCATTGCTGTTTGTTCCTGCTCCTGATGATCCTGTTTCATTGCTTCCAAGAAGCTGGAGCACTTGCTGTCTTGCTTTATTTAAGCTGACACCGAGGTTATTCAGGACTCTCGCAGCAACACCTTCTCCTTCGCGAATCAGACCAAGAAGAATATGTTCTGTTCCAACATAAGAATGACCAAGTTTTCTTGCCTCATCCATTGAAAGCTCAATGACTTTTTTAGCTCTTGGAGTATAATGAATCGTTTGAGACATTTCCTGTCCGCGCCCGATTAAACTTTCAACTTCTTTTTGAATTTTATCTGAACCAAGTCCAAGCGCTTGAAGAGCTTTAGCAGCAATGCCTTCTCCTTCTCGTACCAGTCCTAATAAAATGTGCTCAGTGCCAATGTTATTATGACCTAAACGAAGTGCTTCTTCCTGTGCAAGCGCCAGTACTTTTTGAGCTCGTTCTGTAAATCTTCCAAACATCATATCGATTCATCCTCCTGTCTTTTCCCATTCATTTCTAAGTGAAGCCGTTCTCTGATGAGAGCCGCCCTTCGAATGTCCCTTTCGTTCGGACGCAAAGCGCCTCCCGAGTACTGCTGTAAAAATCCTGGCTGTGTCAAAATCATTAATTCGTTAAGTATGTTGCTTGAAAGTCCTTTAATAATGCCTAGATCAATGCCTAACCGGACATCTGAAAGGCACTTTGCAGTTTCTTTCGATTCTATCATCCGGCAGTTGGACAAGACCCCGTAAGACCGATACACCTTATCCTCAAGTTCAATTTTAGAGGTTTGATAAAGCGCTTCTCGGGCAGATCGTTCTTGTTCAATCAGCTGGGCAGCAACACTGTTAAGGTCATCAACAATATCCTGCTCTGACTTACCAAGCGTGATCTGATTTGAAATTTGAAAGATATTCCCTACTGCTTCGCTGCCTTCCCCATAAATTCCTCTAACAACTAAGCCTAATTGATTAATTGCCGGTATAATTCGATTTATTTGCCTAGTTAAAACCAGTGCCGGCAGATGCATCATGACTGAAGCCCTTAGACCCGTACCTACATTTGTAGGACAGCTGGTTAAGTATCCTCTTTGTTCATGGAAAGCATAATCAACTTTTTCTTCAATCCAGTCATCGACTTGGTTTGCGGCTTTCATTGCTTCTAACAGCTGAAATCCAGGGAAAAGACACTGAATTCTAATATGATCCTCTTCATTTAACATGACGCTTACTTCCTCATTTTCAGAAAGCAAACAGCCACCAAAAGGAGACTCTGTCAGATTCGGACTGATTAGATGTTTTTCAACAAGTACACGCTTTTCTAAAGGCTGTGCCTCATTCATTCTGATCAAAACGAATTTGCCGATTCCGGGAATATCTTGGTCTGAAAACTGATCTTCAAATTGCTGTATGATGGATGAGGCTTCTTCATTGGAATACCGCGTAGGGAACCGTATATGTTCAAAGTTCCTTGCTAAACGTATGCGGCTGCTGAGTACAATGTCACTTTCAGGTCCTTTCTGCTTCATCCAACTGCTTAGTGCGTCCTGAATAAAATGCTTTAGCGACATTACTCCTGTTCCTCCTCACTATCTGTACTTTTGAGTGATTGTTCTAATGAACGAATTTGATCTCTCACATGAGCTGCGTTTTCAAATTCTTCTTGATGGATTAAGGATTCTAATTCTTTTTTCAGCATGTCAATCTGCCGTCTGACATGAAGATTGCCGCCTATACGTTTCGGTATTTTCCCAGCATGCACAGTGTTTCCGCTGTGCACTTTACGTAAGATAGGTGTAATGTTGCTATGAAATGTTTTATAACATTCAGAACATCCAAAACGGCCGATTTTTCTAAATTGCTGAAAAGTCATTCCGCATTTCGGACAAGCAGATATTTGCTCCGAGTGACTGAACATTTGAGTTCCTGTATTTTGTAATGAAGAATCCATATTCAGCAAACCCGAAAGTAAATTATGAATAGAGAAACCATGATTTGCACTTATACCATATGAATCACTATTTTCTTTGGCACATTGTTCACAAATATGAACTTCTATTTTTTCTCCGTTAACAACCTTTGTAAAGTGAAAAGTGGCTGGTCTCTCGTGGCACTCTTGACAAATCAATCTTTTCACCCGCTTATTTTAATTTTAAAGAAGTCAGCATAGCCTTCATCATTCTCGCTCTTAATTCATCACGCTCAGGCAAGTCAATGTGTAAAACCGAGCGGTCCATCACGCTGACCATCATTTTTGCTTCTCTTTCTGAAATCACCTTGTCTTCTAATAGCCTTAAAATAATGTCATCAGAGGCTGCTTGAGACAAATGGATACCAATTTGAGAAATAATATTATTGATCAGGACAACTTCATTGTTCATTTTAATTTTAATGATTCTGATGTAACCGCCGCCCCCGCGTTTGCTCTCAACAATATATCCTCTTTCGCTTGTAAATCTGGTGTTGATGACATAATTTATTTGGGAAGGAACGCATTGAAATTTATCTGCAATTTCACTTCGTTTAATCTCTAAAATTTCCTTGCCATTTTGATCTAACACTCGTTTTAAATATTGTTCAATGATGTCAGAAATATTATGTCCCACTCAACCCCCTCCTTTACTGACTTTGACTATATTTGACTTTAATCTTACTATAAGGCGTTTCTCGAGAATTTTCAACTTTCTCGCTCTATCCTTTATTATTTCCATTTTCCCAGTCCATAAAACCTGATTGCCGATTTAAAATCCAGTGTAAAGTTATTATATTATACAATTAAATGAAATTTTATGATACCAATAAACCAGAATACAAAAAGGGCAGCTCATATGAGCTGCCCTTTTTTCAATTGCTTGGCGGCGTCCTACTCTCACAGGGGGAAACCCCCGACTACCATCGGCGCTGAAGAGCTTAACTTCCGTGTTCGGTATGGGAACGGGTGTGACCTCTTCGCTATCGCCACCAAACAAATTGAGAGTGTTCTCTCAAAACTAGATAACAGGTGTGACATCATTCAAAATGTGGTTAAGTCCTCGATCGATTAGTATCTGTCAGCTCCATGTGTCGCCACACTTCCACCTCAGACCTATCAACCTGATCATCTTTCAGGGATCTTACTTCCTTGCGGAATGGGAAATCTCATCTTGAGGGGGGCTTCATGCTTAGATGCTTTCAGCACTTATCCCGTCCGCACATAGCTACCCAGCGATGCCCTTGGCAGAACAACTGGTACACCAGCGGTGCGTCCATCCCGGTCCTCTCGTACTAAGGACAGCTCCTCTCAAATTTCCTGCGCCCGCGACGGATAGGGACCGAACTGTCTCACGACGTTCTGAACCCAGCTCGCGTACCGCTTTAATGGGCGAACAGCCCAACCCTTGGGACCGACTACAGCCCCAGGATGCGATGAGCCGACATCGAGGTGCCAAACCTCCCCGTCGATGTGGACTCTTGGGGGAGATAAGCCTGTTATCCCCGGGGTAGCTTTTATCCGTTGAGCGATGGCCCTTCCATGCGGAACCACCGGATCACTAAGCCCGACTTTCGTCCCTGCTCGACTTGTAGGTCTCGCAGTCAAGCTCCCTTGTGCCTTTACACTCTGCGAATGATTTCCAACCATTCTGAGGGAACCTTTGGGCGCCTCCGTTACCTTTTAGGAGGCGACCGCCCCAGTCAAACTGCCCACCTGACACTGTCTCCCCGCCCGATAAGGGCGGCGGGTTAGAAGGTCAATACAGCCAGGGTAGTATCCCACCGATGCCTCCACCGAAGCTGGCGCTCCGGTTTCCAAGGCTCCTACCTATCCTGTACAAGCTGTACCAACATTCAATATCAGGCTGCAGTAAAGCTCCACGGGGTCTTTCCGTCCTGTCGCGGGTAACCTGCATCTTCACAGGTACTATAATTTCACCGAGTCTCTCGTTGAGACAGTGCCCAGATCGTTGCGCCTTTCGTGCGGGTCGGAACTTACCCGACAAGGAATTTCGCTACCTTAGGACCGTTATAGTTACGGCCGCCGTTTACTGGGGCTTCAATTCGCACCTTCGCTTACGCTAAGCGCTCCTCTTAACCTTCCAGCACCGGGCAGGCGTCAGCCCCTATACTTCGCCTTACGGCTTCGCAGAGACCTGTGTTTTTGCTAAACAGTCGCCTGGGCCTATTCACTGCGGCTCTCTCGGGCTTGCACCCTAACAGAGCACCCCTTCTCCCGAAGTTACGGGGTCATTTTGCCGAGTTCCTTAACGAGAGTTCTCTCGATCACCTTAGGATTCTCTCCTCGCCTACCTGTGTCGGTTTGCGGTACGGGCACCTCTCACCTCGCTAGAGGCTTTTCTTGGCAGTGTGGAATCAGGAACTTCGCTACTATATTTCGCTCGCCATCACAGCTCAGCCTTATGGGAAACGGATTTGCCTATTTCCCAGCCTAACTGCTTGGACGCGGATATCCAATACCGCGCTTACCCTATCCTCCTGCGTCCCCCCATTGCTCAAATGGTGAGGAGGTGGTACAGGAATATCAACCTGTTGTCCATCGCCTACGCCTTTCGGCCTCGGCTTAGGTCCCGACTAACCCTGAGCGGACGAGCCTTCCTCAGGAAACCTTAGGCATTCGGTGGAGGGGATTCTCACCCCTCTTTCGCTACTCATACCGGCATTCTCACTTCTAAGCGCTCCACCAGTCCTTCCGGTCTGGCTTCACAGCCCTTAGAACGCTCTCCTACCACTGTTCGAAGAACAGTCCGCAGCTTCGGTGATACGTTTAGCCCCGGTACATTTTCGGCGCAGAGTCACTCGACCAGTGAGCTATTACGCACTCTTTAAATGGTGGCTGCTTCTAAGCCAACATCCTGGTTGTCTAAGCAACTCCACATCCTTTTCCACTTAACGTATACTTTGGGACCTTAGCTGGCGGTCTGGGCTGTTTCCCTTTCGACTACGGATCTTATCACTCGCAGTCTGACTCCCAAGGATAAGTCATTGGCATTCGGAGTTTGACTGAATTCGGTAACCCGGTAGGGGCCCCTAGTCCAATCAGTGCTCTACCTCCAAGACTCTTACCTTGAGGCTAGCCCTAAAGCTATTTCGGAGAGAACCAGCTATCTCCAGGTTCGATTGGCATTTCACCCCTACCCACACCTCATCCCCGCACTTTTCAACGTGCGTGGGTTCGGGCCTCCATTCAGTGTTACCTGAACTTCACCCTGGACATGGGTAGATCACCTGGTTTCGGGTCTACGACCACGTACTCATGCGCCCTATTCAGACTCGCTTTCGCTGCGGCTCCGCATCTTCTGCTTAACCTTGCACGGGATCGTAACTCGCCGGTTCATTCTACAAAAGGCACGCCATCACCCGTTAACGGGCTCTGACTACTTGTAGGCACACGGTTTCAGGATCTCTTTCACTCCCCTTCCGGGGTGCTTTTCACCTTTCCCTCACGGTACTGGTTCACTATCGGTCACTAGGGAGTATTTAGCCTTGGGAGATGGTCCTCCCGGATTCCGACGGAATTTCACGTGTTCCGCCGTACTCAGGATCCACTCAGGAGAGAACGAAGTTTTGACTACAGGGCTGTTACCTCCTATGGCGGGCCTTTCCAGACCTCTTCATCTACCTCGTTCTTTTGTAACTCCGTACAGAGTGTCCTACAACCCCAAGAGGCAAGCCTCTTGGTTTGGGCTAATCCCGTTTCGCTCGCCGCTACTCAGGGAATCGCATTTGCTTTCTCTTCCTCCGGGTACTTAGATGTTTCAGTTCCCCGGGTCTGCCTTCTCATATCCTATGAATTCAGATATGGATACCACTCCATTACGAGTGGTGGGTTTCCCCATTCGGAAATCTCCGGATCAAAGCTTGCTTACAGCTCCCCGAAGCATATCGGTGTTCGTCCCGTCCTTCATCGGCTCCTAGTGCCAAGGCATCCACCGTGCGCCCTTTCTAACTTAACCGTTAAAAAGAATCACTACGTGATATCTTGTCTTACTAATTGAATGTGATGTCTACTGTTATCTAGTTTTCAAAGAACACGTTTCGAAGGAATGATCCTTCAAAACTAAACAAGACAGGGAACGTTCTGTTTATAAGACCCAAGGTCTTATATTCCGTAAATATCCTTAGAAAGGAGGTGATCCAGCCGCACCTTCCGATACGGCTACCTTGTTACGACTTCACCCCAATCATCTGTCCCACCTTCGGCGGCTGGCTCCTAAAAGGTTACCTCACCGACTTCGGGTGTTACAAACTCTCGTGGTGTGACGGGCGGTGTGTACAAGGCCCGGGAACGTATTCACCGCGGCATGCTGATCCGCGATTACTAGCGATTCCAGCTTCACGCAGTCGAGTTGCAGACTGCGATCCGAACTGAGAACAGATTTGTGGGATTGGCTTAACCTCGCGGTTTCGCTGCCCTTTGTTCTGTCCATTGTAGCACGTGTGTAGCCCAGGTCATAAGGGGCATGATGATTTGACGTCATCCCCACCTTCCTCCGGTTTGTCACCGGCAGTCACCTTAGAGTGCCCAACTGAATGCTGGCAACTAAGATCAAGGGTTGCGCTCGTTGCGGGACTTAACCCAACATCTCACGACACGAGCTGACGACAACCATGCACCACCTGTCACTCTGCCCCCGAAGGGGACGTCCTATCTCTAGGATTGTCAGAGGATGTCAAGACCTGGTAAGGTTCTTCGCGTTGCTTCGAATTAAACCACATGCTCCACCGCTTGTGCGGGCCCCCGTCAATTCCTTTGAGTTTCAGTCTTGCGACCGTACTCCCCAGGCGGAGTGCTTAATGCGTTAGCTGCAGCACTAAGGGGCGGAAACCCCCTAACACTTAGCACTCATCGTTTACGGCGTGGACTACCAGGGTATCTAATCCTGTTCGCTCCCCACGCTTTCGCTCCTCAGCGTCAGTTACAGACCAGAGAGTCGCCTTCGCCACTGGTGTTCCTCCACATCTCTACGCATTTCACCGCTACACGTGGAATTCCACTCTCCTCTTCTGCACTCAAGTTCCCCAGTTTCCAATGACCCTCCCCGGTTGAGCCGGGGGCTTTCACATCAGACTTAAGAAACCGCCTGCGAGCCCTTTACGCCCAATAATTCCGGACAACGCTTGCCACCTACGTATTACCGCGGCTGCTGGCACGTAGTTAGCCGTGGCTTTCTGGTTAGGTACCGTCAAGGTACCGCCCTATTCGAACGGTACTTGTTCTTCCCTAACAACAGAGCTTTACGATCCGAAAACCTTCATCACTCACGCGGCGTTGCTCCGTCAGACTTTCGTCCATTGCGGAAGATTCCCTACTGCTGCCTCCCGTAGGAGTCTGGGCCGTGTCTCAGTCCCAGTGTGGCCGATCACCCTCTCAGGTCGGCTACGCATCGTTGCCTTGGTGAGCCGTTACCTCACCAACTAGCTAATGCGCCGCGGGTCCATCTGTAAGTGGTAGCCGAAGCCACCTTTTATGTTTGAACCATGCGGTTCAAACAAGCATCCGGTATTAGCCCCGGTTTCCCGGAGTTATCCCAGTCTTACAGGCAGGTTACCCACGTGTTACTCACCCGTCCGCCGCTAACATCAGGGAGCAAGCTCCCATCTGTCCGCTCGACTTGCATGTATTAGGCACGCCGCCAGCGTTCGTCCTGAGCCAGGATCAAACTCTCCGATAAAGTAGTTTGACTGACTACGCACATCGCTGTGCGATTTATTTAAAAAATGAATTAACAGGTACGTTTTGTCTTGTTTAGTTTTCAAAGATCATTTCGTTTGTTCGCTTTGTTAAAGCAACTTTATTAGTATACAACGCTGCTTCTTCAAAGTCAACAACTTTTTTGAAAAACTTTTGGTGGAGCCTAGCGGGATCGAACCGCTGACCTCCTGCGTGCAAAGCAGGCGCTCTCCCATCTGAGCTAAGGCCCCATTAAAATGGTCGGGAAGACAGGATTCGAACCTGCGACCCCATGGTCCCAAACCATGTGCTCTACCAAGCTGAGCTACTTCCCGATTTCCTATCTATTCTATTAGAATAATGGCGCGCCCGAGAGGAGTCGAACCCCTAACCTTTTGATCCGTAGTCAAACGCTCTATCCAATTGAGCTACGGGCGCAAAACTTAATGCCGAGGGCCGGACTTGAACCGGCACGGTAGTCACCTACCGCAGGATTTTAAGTCCTGTGTGTCTGCCAATTCCACCACCCCGGCGTGGATGGCATAGTTGGAGCGGAAGACGGGATTCGAACCCGCGACCCCCACCTTGGCAAGGTGGTGTTCTACCACTGAACTACTTCCGCAGACAGGATGTCCAGTTTTTATAACTGTTATCCTATATAATGCGGGTGAAGGGACTTGAACCCCCACGTCATAAAGACACTAGATCCTAAGTCTAGCGCGTCTGCCAATTCCGCCACACCCGCGTAAAAATGGTGAGCCATGAAGGACTCGAACCTTCGACCCTCTGATTAAAAGTCAGATGCTCTACCAACTGAGCTAATGGCTCTTCTTACAAGAGACTTGAATATTATATCATATAAAAGTGGTGCCGGCAAGAGGACTTGAACCCCCAACCTACTGATTACAAGTCAGTTGCTCTACCAATTGAGCTACACCGGCAAAATGGTGGAGGATGACGGGCTCGAACCGCCGACCCTCTGCTTGTAAGGCAGATGCTCTCCCAGCTGAGCTAATCCTCCATAATTGCACTAACGTGCAATTGCTTGGCGGCGTCCTACTCTCACAGGGGGAAACCCCCGACTACCATCGGCGCTGAAGAGCTTAACTTCCGTGTTCGGTATGGGAACGGGTGTGACCTCTTCGCTATCGCCACCAAACAAATTGAGAGTGTTCTCTCAAAACTAGATAACAGGTGTGACATCATTCAAAATGTGGTTAAGTCCTCGATCGATTAGTATCTGTCAGCTCCATGTGTCGCCACACTTCCACCTCAGACCTATCAACCTGATCATCTTTCAGGGATCTTACTTCCTTGCGGAATGGGAAATCTCATCTTGAGGGGGGCTTCATGCTTAGATGCTTTCAGCACTTATCCCGTCCGCACATAGCTACCCAGCGATGCCCTTGGCAGAACAACTGGTACACCAGCGGTGCGTCCATCCCGGTCCTCTCGTACTAAGGACAGCTCCTCTCAAATTTCCTGCGCCCGCGACGGATAGGGACCGAACTGTCTCACGACGTTCTGAACCCAGCTCGCGTACCGCTTTAATGGGCGAACAGCCCAACCCTTGGGACCGACTACAGCCCCAGGATGCGATGAGCCGACATCGAGGTGCCAAACCTCCCCGTCGATGTGGACTCTTGGGGGAGATAAGCCTGTTATCCCCGGGGTAGCTTTTATCCGTTGAGCGATGGCCCTTCCATGCGGAACCACCGGATCACTAAGCCCGACTTTCGTCCCTGCTCGACTTGTAGGTCTCGCAGTCAAGCTCCCTTGTGCCTTTACACTCTGCGAATGATTTCCAACCATTCTGAGGGAACCTTTGGGCGCCTCCGTTACCTTTTAGGAGGCGACCGCCCCAGTCAAACTGCCCACCTGACACTGTCTCCCCGCCCGATAAGGGCGGCGGGTTAGAAGGTCAATACAGCCAGGGTAGTATCCCACCGATGCCTCCACCGAAGCTGGCGCTCCGGTTTCCAAGGCTCCTACCTATCCTGTACAAGCTGTACCAACATTCAATATCAGGCTGCAGTAAAGCTCCACGGGGTCTTTCCGTCCTGTCGCGGGTAACCTGCATCTTCACAGGTACTATAATTTCACCGAGTCTCTCGTTGAGACAGTGCCCAGATCGTTGCGCCTTTCGTGCGGGTCGGAACTTACCCGACAAGGAATTTCGCTACCTTAGGACCGTTATAGTTACGGCCGCCGTTTACTGGGGCTTCAATTCGCACCTTCGCTTACGCTAAGCGCTCCTCTTAACCTTCCAGCACCGGGCAGGCGTCAGCCCCTATACTTCGCCTTACGGCTTCGCAGAGACCTGTGTTTTTGCTAAACAGTCGCCTGGGCCTATTCACTGCGGCTCTCTCGGGCTTGCACCCTAACAGAGCACCCCTTCTCCCGAAGTTACGGGGTCATTTTGCCGAGTTCCTTAACGAGAGTTCTCTCGATCACCTTAGGATTCTCTCCTCGCCTACCTGTGTCGGTTTGCGGTACGGGCACCTCTCACCTCGCTAGAGGCTTTTCTTGGCAGTGTGGAATCAGGAACTTCGCTACTATATTTCGCTCGCCATCACAGCTCAGCCTTATGGGAAACGGATTTGCCTATTTCCCAGCCTAACTGCTTGGACGCGGATATCCAATACCGCGCTTACCCTATCCTCCTGCGTCCCCCCATTGCTCAAATGGTGAGGAGGTGGTACAGGAATATCAACCTGTTGTCCATCGCCTACGCCTTTCGGCCTCGGCTTAGGTCCCGACTAACCCTGAGCGGACGAGCCTTCCTCAGGAAACCTTAGGCATTCGGTGGAGGGGATTCTCACCCCTCTTTCGCTACTCATACCGGCATTCTCACTTCTAAGCGCTCCACCAGTCCTTCCGGTCTGGCTTCACAGCCCTTAGAACGCTCTCCTACCACTGTTCGAAGAACAGTCCGCAGCTTCGGTGATACGTTTAGCCCCGGTACATTTTCGGCGCAGAGTCACTCGACCAGTGAGCTATTACGCACTCTTTAAATGGTGGCTGCTTCTAAGCCAACATCCTGGTTGTCTAAGCAACTCCACATCCTTTTCCACTTAACGTATACTTTGGGACCTTAGCTGGCGGTCTGGGCTGTTTCCCTTTCGACTACGGATCTTATCACTCGCAGTCTGACTCCCAAGGATAAGTCATTGGCATTCGGAGTTTGACTGAATTCGGTAACCCGGTAGGGGCCCCTAGTCCAATCAGTGCTCTACCTCCAAGACTCTTACCTTGAGGCTAGCCCTAAAGCTATTTCGGAGAGAACCAGCTATCTCCAGGTTCGATTGGCATTTCACCCCTACCCACACCTCATCCCCGCACTTTTCAACGTGCGTGGGTTCGGGCCTCCATTCAGTGTTACCTGAACTTCACCCTGGACATGGGTAGATCACCTGGTTTCGGGTCTACGACCACGTACTCATGCGCCCTATTCAGACTCGCTTTCGCTGCGGCTCCGCATCTTCTGCTTAACCTTGCACGGGATCGTAACTCGCCGGTTCATTCTACAAAAGGCACGCCATCACCCGTTAACGGGCTCTGACTACTTGTAGGCACACGGTTTCAGGATCTCTTTCACTCCCCTTCCGGGGTGCTTTTCACCTTTCCCTCACGGTACTGGTTCACTATCGGTCACTAGGGAGTATTTAGCCTTGGGAGATGGTCCTCCCGGATTCCGACGGAATTTCACGTGTTCCGCCGTACTCAGGATCCACTCAGGAGAGAACGAAGTTTTGACTACAGGGCTGTTACCTCCTATGGCGGGCCTTTCCAGACCTCTTCATCTACCTCGTTCTTTTGTAACTCCGTACAGAGTGTCCTACAACCCCAAGAGGCAAGCCTCTTGGTTTGGGCTAATCCCGTTTCGCTCGCCGCTACTCAGGGAATCGCATTTGCTTTCTCTTCCTCCGGGTACTTAGATGTTTCAGTTCCCCGGGTCTGCCTTCTCATATCCTATGAATTCAGATATGGATACCACTCCATTACGAGTGGTGGGTTTCCCCATTCGGAAATCTCCGGATCAAAGCTTGCTTACAGCTCCCCGAAGCATATCGGTGTTCGTCCCGTCCTTCATCGGCTCCTAGTGCCAAGGCATCCACCGTGCGCCCTTTCTAACTTAACCGTTAAAAAGAATCACTACGTGATATCTTGTCTTACTAATTGAATGTGATGTCTACTGTTATCTAGTTTTCAAAGAACACGTTTCGAAGGAATGATCCTTCAAAACTAAACAAGACAGGGAACGTTCTGTTTATAAGACCCAAGGTCTTATATTCCGTAAATATCCTTAGAAAGGAGGTGATCCAGCCGCACCTTCCGATACGGCTACCTTGTTACGACTTCACCCCAATCATCTGTCCCACCTTCGGCGGCTGGCTCCTAAAAGGTTACCTCACCGACTTCGGGTGTTACAAACTCTCGTGGTGTGACGGGCGGTGTGTACAAGGCCCGGGAACGTATTCACCGCGGCATGCTGATCCGCGATTACTAGCGATTCCAGCTTCACGCAGTCGAGTTGCAGACTGCGATCCGAACTGAGAACAGATTTGTGGGATTGGCTTAACCTCGCGGTTTCGCTGCCCTTTGTTCTGTCCATTGTAGCACGTGTGTAGCCCAGGTCATAAGGGGCATGATGATTTGACGTCATCCCCACCTTCCTCCGGTTTGTCACCGGCAGTCACCTTAGAGTGCCCAACTGAATGCTGGCAACTAAGATCAAGGGTTGCGCTCGTTGCGGGACTTAACCCAACATCTCACGACACGAGCTGACGACAACCATGCACCACCTGTCACTCTGCCCCCGAAGGGGACGTCCTATCTCTAGGATTGTCAGAGGATGTCAAGACCTGGTAAGGTTCTTCGCGTTGCTTCGAATTAAACCACATGCTCCACCGCTTGTGCGGGCCCCCGTCAATTCCTTTGAGTTTCAGTCTTGCGACCGTACTCCCCAGGCGGAGTGCTTAATGCGTTAGCTGCAGCACTAAGGGGCGGAAACCCCCTAACACTTAGCACTCATCGTTTACGGCGTGGACTACCAGGGTATCTAATCCTGTTCGCTCCCCACGCTTTCGCTCCTCAGCGTCAGTTACAGACCAGAGAGTCGCCTTCGCCACTGGTGTTCCTCCACATCTCTACGCATTTCACCGCTACACGTGGAATTCCACTCTCCTCTTCTGCACTCAAGTTCCCCAGTTTCCAATGACCCTCCCCGGTTGAGCCGGGGGCTTTCACATCAGACTTAAGAAACCGCCTGCGAGCCCTTTACGCCCAATAATTCCGGACAACGCTTGCCACCTACGTATTACCGCGGCTGCTGGCACGTAGTTAGCCGTGGCTTTCTGGTTAGGTACCGTCAAGGTACCGCCCTATTCGAACGGTACTTGTTCTTCCCTAACAACAGAGCTTTACGATCCGAAAACCTTCATCACTCACGCGGCGTTGCTCCGTCAGACTTTCGTCCATTGCGGAAGATTCCCTACTGCTGCCTCCCGTAGGAGTCTGGGCCGTGTCTCAGTCCCAGTGTGGCCGATCACCCTCTCAGGTCGGCTACGCATCGTTGCCTTGGTGAGCCGTTACCTCACCAACTAACTAATGCGCCGCGGGTCCATCTGTAAGTGGTAGCCGAAGCCACCTTTTATGTTTGAACCATGCGGTTCAAACAAGCATCCGGTATTAGCCCCGGTTTCCCGGAGTTATCCCAGTCTTACAGGCAGGTTACCCACGTGTTACTCACCCGTCCGCCGCTAACATCAGGGAGCAAGCTCCCATCTGTCCGCTCGACTTGCATGTATTAGGCACGCCGCCAGCGTTCGTCCTGAGCCAGGATCAAACTCTCCGATAAAGTAGTTTGACTGACTACGCACATCACTGTGCGATTTATTTAAAAATGAATTAACAGGTACGTTTTGTCTTGTTTAGTTTTCAAAGATCATTTTCGTTCACTTCGTTCAAGCGACTTTATTATTATAACTCGATGACTCAGTGAAGTCAATAACTTTTTTGAAGTTCTTTTTTTCGTTATCGCCTTGTTTAGCGGCAACGAATAATAATATACCACCTTGTAAATAATAGTGCAATAGTTTTTTTGAAGAAATACTTAGGAATTTAAAAAGAGCGGCATCCCTTCATAGAGAAAGGATGCCGCTCTTCTTTATTAGCGTTGTCTCATTTGCGGGAATAACAGCACATCGCGAATAGAAGGAGCATTCGTCAGAAGCATAACCAGACGGTCGATACCGATGCCTAAGCCTCCTGTTGGCGGCATACCATATTCCAGAGCTTCAACAAAATCTTCATCCATTAGATGAGCTTCATCGTTACCAGCTTCACGCTCTT
Source organism: Bacillus inaquosorum (assembly GCF_023238325.1). Taxonomy (NCBI): domain Bacteria; kingdom Bacillati; phylum Bacillota; class Bacilli; order Caryophanales; family Bacillaceae; genus Bacillus; species Bacillus inaquosorum. The sequence continues at coordinate 89,493 of NZ_CP096592.1, read as the reverse complement.
TTAATTGCGCTTCAAAGCGTTCTCTTTGATCAATAGGATCATTCAGCTCTGTAAACGCGTTTGCGTGTTCACGGCCAACGATAAACAGTTCAAAACGGTCTGTGAAGCGCGGATCCTCTGGGTTTTTCTTAGCTAGAGGAGAAATTTCTACAGGATGTCCGTAAATAAACGTTGGCTGAATAAGCGTTTCTTCAATTTTTTGTTCGAAGAACTCGTTGATGATATGGCCTACTGTCATTGAGTCTTTAATCTCTACGCCATGTTCTTTTGCATATTCGCGTGCCTGCTCAACAGTAACCTCTTCCCAGAAATCAATACCAGTCGCTTCCTTGACTGCGTCAACCATATGGATTCTTTTCCACTCAGGTTTAAGATCGATTTGTTCATCCCCGTATTGGATCGTAGTTGTTCCAAGCACTTCTTGGGCGATATGAGCAACAAGGTTTTCAGTTAAGCTCATGATATCTTTATAGTCTGCATACGCTTCATACAACTCAATCATCGTGAATTCAGGGTTATGGCGTGTAGAGACACCTTCATTACGGAAAACACGGCCGATTTCATATACTTTTTCTAAACCGCCGACGATCAGGCGTTTTAGGTGCAGTTCAATGGCAATACGCATATAGAGCGGAATATCTAACGCATTGTGATGGGTGATAAACGGACGTGCAGAAGCTCCCCCAGGAATGCTGTGCATTGTTGGTGTTTCTACTTCTAAGTATCCATGATCATCAAGGTATCTTCTCATAGCTTGAATGATCTTGCTGCGTGTAATGAACGTATGTTTGCTGTCTGGATTTACGATAAGATCCAGGTAGCGCTGACGGTAGCGCTGCTCAACGTCTTTTAAACCATGGTATTTGTCAGGTAGCGGACGTAGCGCTTTTGTCAGCAATTCAAAAGAAGTGGCTTTAACAGACAATTCGCCTACATTTGTTTTGAAGACTTTTCCGGTTACACCGATAAGATCACCGAGGTCAGAAGACTTGAAGATTTCATATTGGTTGTCACCGACACTGTCTTTTCTTACGTAGATTTGGATTTGACCTTCTAAGTCCTGGAGATGCGCAAAGCCGGCTTTTCCTTTGCCGCGTTTTGTCATCATGCGGCCTGCGATTGTGACTTCAATTGCTTTTTCTTCTAACTCTTCTTTGGTTAGATCTTGATATGCCGAAATAACTTCCTGAGACTGATGAGTTCTTTCAAAACGTGCGCCGAACGGATCAATGCCGTTATCTCTCAGCTGATTCATTTTATCGCGTCTGACTTGCAGCTGGTCGTTCAATTCTTCATGGTTATGCTCTTCTTGACTCATTGTTATCACTCCATTACAGATATTGTTTCATGCAAAAAGCAGAAAAACTGCCAGCGCAAAACTGGCAGTGAGCAGCAAATAGAGGTTAGTATTATCCTACTTTTGCGTCTTGAAGCTCTTTTGCCTCAACTTCAACAGTAAATGCATCTAAAAGCTGTACAAGCTCTTCTCTTGTCTCGCAATGGTTGATTTCATTACGAACCTTTGCATTGCCTTTTACGCCTTTCAGATACCACGCAGCGTGTTTCCTCATTTCTCTTACCGCTACGTTTTCACCCTTTAAGTTAATCAGGCGGTCAAGATGCAGTTTGCATACCGCCATTTTTTCGCGTACTTGCGGCTCTTCTTTTAATTCGCCTGTTTCGAGGTATTGAACCGTACGGTAAATCATCCACGGATTGCCCAGTGCAGCGCGGCCGATCATGACACCGTCTACTCCTGTTTCCTCAAGCATGCGCTTAGCATCCTGCGGCGTCTTGACATCGCCGTTTCCGATAACCGGAATCGATACTGATTGTTTTACTTCTTTGATGATGTCCCAGTTTGCCGTTCCTTCGTACATCTGCACTCTTGTGCGGCCGTGAAGTGCAACTGCTTTTCCGCCCGCACGTTCTACAGCTTGTGCGTTTTTCACTGCAAAAATGTGGTCTTCATCCCAGCCCATTCTCATTTTCACTGTAACTGGTTTATCAACGGCATCCACTACTGCAGAAACCATTTCATAGATCTTATCTGGATCGAGAAGCCATTTCGCTCCCGCGTCACATTTTGTAATCTTTGGTACAGGACATCCCATATTAATATCAATAATGTCAGCAGTTGTGTTTTGATCTACAAACTTCGCCGCTTCCACAAGGGTTTCCTTTTTTCCACCGAAAATTTGAAGGCTAAGCGGTTTTTCACGTTCATCAATGTAAAGCATACCCATGGTTTTTGCATTGTTGTAAAGGATCGCTTTATCACTGACCATTTCAGCACATACCAATCCAGCTCCGAATTCCTTGACAGTCAATCTGAATGCTGAGTTGCAGACACCAGCCATTGGGGCAAGCACAACCCGGTTTTTCAATTGAATATCACCGATTTTAAACATTTTTTCCTCCTTTCATTTGTTATATTTTTCTGGCGGCGCTAATTCGTCCGCGCTTATATTTAAAACATCTGCTACATCTTGAATAATGGCAGCTGACGGCAATCGGTTTCCGCGTTCAATTTCGCCGAGAATAGAAACTGATATACCTAATGCTTTTGCAAATCCTTCTTGAGTATAACCTTTCAGCTTTCTGAATGCACGAATTCGTCTACCCCAGATTTCTGCTTCCATACTCTTACACCTTCTTGGTCTGTTTCCGCGCTTGTTGCCTCTTTTTCAACCTGCGGGCAAATCTCCGCAAGCGGTGCAAGGACAAACAAACGCTCATACATTCTCGGATGCGGAACAATTAGTTGCTCTGTTTCAATATTTTCACGATTAAACAGCAAAATGTCAAGGTCTGCCGTCCGCGGTCCCCATCTTACTTCCCTTGTTCTGCCTAAGTCATTTTCTATATGCTGCGTTAGTTCAAGGAGTTCAAAAGGATTCAGCGACGTCTTGATTTCAACAGCCATATTCAAAAATTCATTTTGGTCCTCGTATCCGACCGGGTCAGTTTCGTAAATGGACGACACTTTAGTGACTGTCACCGCATCATGCTGGTGCAGTAATGCCACTGCTTGCCTTAAATACGTTTCTCTATCTCCAATGTTAGATCCGAGTGCAATATAAGCTATGTTGTTCATGATTTTTTTCTCGTGATTTCGATTGCTACTGATTTATAGTGTCCGGGAATTGGCGGGTCAGGCTTAATCACTTTCACAGTACATTGCTGCACCGGCTGAAATTTCTTGAGCACAGTGTCGGCAATACGTTCCGCCAGCGTTTCCACCAATTTCACAGGCTCCCCTTCTACGATATCTTTACATACGTGATAGAGCTCAGCATAGTTAATTGTTTGCTCAAGGTCGTCTGTTTGTCCGGCTTTACTTAAATCCAACTCAGCGGTTAAATCAACTTTAAACCGCTGTCCAAGCTTATTTTCTTCTTTGAACACACCGTGGTATCCGTAAAACTCCATGCCTTCTACATAGACTTTATCCATGGTGCACCCCTCCCTTATTCAGCATCGCGTCCATCATTTTGGCCATTCTGGCAATTTGTTTTACGTCATGGACCCTGACAATGTCACAGCCTTTTTGAATGCCGAGACACACGGTCGCACCTGTGCCCTCAGCCCGCTCTTCAGGCGGAAGATCCAGAACACGTCCGATGAATCTTTTTCGGGAGGTTGCCAGAAGAATCGGATATCCCAGTCCGCTGAAAATTTCAAGTTTGTTCATCACTGCCAAATTATCGTGATAGGTTTTCGCAAACCCGATACCGGGGTCAAGGATAATGTTCTTCTCTTCTACTCCGGCCTCAACAGCGATTTTTACACTCTTCATTAAGTCCGACAGCATATCCGGCAATAAGTCATTGTAATTTCTCTCTGGACGGTTATGCATGAGAACAATTGGAACATTGTGTTCTGCTGCAACGGAAGCCATCTTAGGATCATGTTTCGCTCCCCAAATATCATTGATAATGGATGCGCCGGCTTTCACAGCTTCATCTGCTACAGAAGCCTTGTACGTATCTACAGAAATCGGGACGCCTAATTCTTTTGTGATCCGCTCAATTACCGGAATCACTCTGGACATCTCCTCATCCTCTGACACACACTCAGCGCCAGGCCTTGTCGATTCTCCTCCGATATCAATGATATGGGCGCCGTCATCGATCATCTCTTTCGCGTGCAGCAGCGCCTTGTCCAAGTTGTCATATTTTCCGCCGTCTGAGAAAGAGTCAGGCGTTACGTTTAAAATCCCCATCACCAATGTCTTCTCTTTATATGATAAAGCGCTGGGCTTGGTGTGGATTACTTGTGTTTGGTCTATCGTTTGCTGCGCCATTCTCTTCCTCCCTTTTCATGAATCATGTTCTTTATTTCTTTTTTGTATAGCGTTTGAAGAGCAGAGGCTGCTTCTCCGCTTCGGCCCGCATAGTTTACTGCTTCTATTTTAGTAAACGGGATGATCTCAAGAACCGAGTTCGTCATCCACGCTTCGTCAGCTGTCATGAGAGCTTCGAGCTCGTATCGGCCCGTTTTGAGTTCCAGTCCTATTTTCTTTGCATTTTCCATGACAAAACGTCTCGTGACACCGTCCAGAATGCCGGTGTCGAGCGATGGAGTATAGATGCAGCTGCCTTTTCTCCAGAAAACATTTGATATGATGCCCTCCGCAACAGCTCCATCCTCAGTTAAGAAAATCCCTTCGACACCCGGATCATTTCCGATTTCCCGTTTCGCATACATATTATTTAAGTAATGATGAGATTTTAATCGGAACGGCCCCTCTGGTGTGTTTCTCGGTATCGATAATACCTTTCCTTCTTTTTGCAAAGGAAGACTTTCTGGTTTCAGCTGGTTCACAAAGCATAAAACAGTCGGCTTATCGTATGTCTGGGCGACAAAGCCTTTATCGCTGATTCCTGCTGATATGTCCAGCCTGACGCGGGCATTGCCATCCTTTATATCATTCAGCCAAAGCAGCTTGTCCAGCATCTCGAGGATCTCATCCTTTGAAACAGTATATTCGATTTGCAGATCCTTAAGCGCACGTTCAAGCCTTTCTATATGCCAATCAAGCAAAAACGGGCAGCCTTCGTAGAGCCTGAAGGTTTCAAAAACACCGATCCCATATAAAAATCCATGGTCAAAAGGAGAAAGAACTGCATCTTTCTCCTCTATATACCGGCCGTTAACATATATCATCACGCAATAGCTTCCTTGCGGTATGTCTCAATGAAATTTCTGAGCATTTCTTTCCCAAAGGAGGTCATAATAGACTCTGGGTGAAATTGCACGCCCTCTATCGGGAGGTCATTGTGGCGAATGGCCATGATTTCTCCTTCTTTCGTTTGTGCTGTTACTGTAAAACAGCTTGGCAGCGTCTCAGGTTTTACGATCAGCGAGTGGTAACGAGTCGCGACAAGGGGATTTTTCAGTCCTTCGAAGATCGTCTTGCCGTCATGCTCGATATCAGAGGTTTTCCCGTGCATAAGCCGCTCTGCCCTAACGACGTCACCGCCAAACACTTGTGCGATGGACTGATGTCCGAGGCATACACCAAAAATGGGAATTTTGCCTGCGAAATGTTTAATTGCTTCAAGGCTGATCCCTGCCTCATCAGGACTGCATGGTCCAGGTGATATCATCAGAAAATCAGGAGAAAGCTCTTCGATTTCTTCGATCGTGATGTCATCATTGCGTTTCACAATCAGTTCTTCCCCAAGCTCGCCCAAATACTGCACCAAGTTGTACGTGAATGAATCGTAGTTATCAATCATTAAAATCATTTCTCCGCTCACCTCATCTAATTTTTGTCTCTTCTTTGCTCAGCTCTAACGCCTTTTGCATCGCAAAAGCTTTTTTGAATGATTCTCTGTATTCGTGCTTTGGAACAGAATCAATCACAACTCCTGCGCCGGACTGCATAAATGCCTGCCCCCCGGTTGCATAAATGGTTCGAATAACGATATTAAACTGCAGATCGTGATTAAATCCAAACCACCCTATAGATCCAGTATAAAGCCCGCGGCGTGTCGGCTCAAGTTCTTCTATAATTTCCATTGTTCTTACTTTGGGAGCACCTGTAATGGTTCCTCCGGGAAATACAGCATGAATAATATCTACAGCATCATACCCATCCTGCAATTCACCTTGGACGTTAGACACAATGTGCATCACATGCGAGTATTTTTCAATTGCCATGAATTCGTTCACGCGCACAGACCCGTAACGTGATACTCTTCCCAGATCATTTCGCTCAAGGTCAACCAGCATGACATGTTCAGCGCGTTCTTTTTCATTGTGGATCAATTCGTTTGCGAGCGCCTCGTCTTCTTCATCAGTTTTCCCTCTGGAACGGGTGCCTGCAATCGGTCTCGTCTCTAATCGTTTGCCCTTTTTGCTGACAAGAAGTTCAGGCGATCCGCAAATGATTTGGAAATCAGGTGTTTCTAAATAGGCCATATACGGAGAAGGATTTACTTCTCTCAGTGTTTTGTATATTTGATATGGATGGGCAGACAGTGACTGTGACTGTCTTAATGATAGATTGACTTGAAACACATCTCCGCTGGCAATGTATTGTTTGATTTTCTCTACAGCTTGTGAGAATCCGTCCTCAGTAAATGGTGCCGCGAAGGAACCTTCTGTTTCATGCTTCATCTCTCTCGAAGGGACAGCTGGAAGCTCAGTCAGCCACATCCGCTCCAGCTCAGATAGCTTCACCTCCGCAGATTCCTGATCAGAACCATTAACATGAGTAATCAGCCACAGAGTCTCTTCTTGATGGTCATAAACTGCTATATCATCAAAAACAAGAAAATAAATATCCGGTGTTTCCAGATCATCTAATGAGAGCATTTTAAAGTTTTCAATGTAACGTGCGTAATCATAGCTGAGAAAACCGATTGCCCCGCCTTGAAAATCCGGAAGCTCATGATCTGTTTCTGTTTCCAGCGTTTTAAACCAGCTGTGGAAGGCACGTAATGGATCACCTTCTTGAAACAGCATCTCATCACCATGCTTAATAGTGGTGATTCCGTCTTTTCCTTTTACAGTCGCAATTGGATCAAGACCGGCTATAGTGTATCTGCCGCCTCTTGCACTTTCAAGCAGTACATGCTGTTTTTTGGATTGCGCAAGTTTCTCAAATTGTTGTAAGAATGAATCTTTTTGAAAAGGTACTTTTTTGCCTGCCGGTCTGCGTTGTGCCATTTATATCATTCCTCTATTTTCTTTTTTGCTTGTTTTATATTGTAAAGCAATCTTGTTAGTGAAAAAAGTGAATTTCTCTTCCAAGAATAACATTCGTCGCAGACACGGCATATTTGATGCACGAATATAAAAAAACTCCCGGCGGACCGGGAGTTTTGCTTTTTTAATCGAATTGATACAGCGGCGTGCTCAGATAACGTTCGCCGTTACTTGGAATGATGGCCAAAACTTTTTTGCCTTTTCCGAGTTTTTTCGCTACTTGAAGAGCAGCATAAATTGCCGCACCTGATGAGATGCCTCCGAGAATTCCTTCTTCACGTGCAGCTCTGCGCGCATATTCAAATGCTTCTTCATTCTTCACAGGGAAGATTTCATCGTATACTTCAGTGTTTAAGATGTCCGGCACAAATCCAGCTCCGATTCCCTGAATTTTGTGGGGGCCTGGTTTTCCTCCTGCAAGCACTGGAGAGTCTGACGGTTCAACAGCGTATATTTTGATAGAAGGGTATGCTTCCTTCAGAACTTCGCCCGCTCCTGTAATCGTTCCGCCTGTTCCGATCCCGGCTACAAATGCATCAACCTGGTCATCACCGAATTGCTCAACGATTTCTTTACCCGTTGTTTGGCGGTGAATTTCTGGGTTAGAAGGGTTGTTAAACTGCTGAGGCACAAAGTATCCGTGCTTTTCAGCAAGCTCTTCCGCTTTCTTAATAGCGCCTTTCATGCCTTCCGCACCAGGAGTCAGCACAAGCTCAGCACCGTACGCGCGAAGAAGGTTGCGGCGCTCCATGCTCATTGTATCAGGCATAACCAAAATGGCTTTTAATCCTTTAGCAGCTGCAACCATCGCAAGCCCGATTCCAGTATTTCCGCTTGTCGGTTCAATGATTGTATCACCGGCTTTTAATTTTCCTTCTTTTTCAGCGGCTTCAATCATGGCTAAACCGATACGGTCTTTTACACTGCTTCCAGGGTTCATGTATTCAAGCTTTAGATATACATCCGCACTGTTTTCATCTGCAAGGCGATTTAATTTAACGATTGGCGTATTCCCAATTAATTCAGTAATGGAGTTTGCTACACGTACCATTCTCGACACCTCAATTTCCGACTATTTGTATTGGTATTATGTATATAATCTATCAATTTCAAAATTTTTTGTCAATCACTTAGTACTTTTTTCCCCATAAAACCAAGATACATCGGCTTCTTTCCAAAGCGTTTTGACTGTAGCTTTATCACCTAACTGATCCATTGCGATTTGCCGTCTGATCTGATCCTTTACTTCAGCATATGAGAATGTCCTTGCCTTTAGCTTTTCTTTCAGCTGAATCACGGCATATCCGTTACTGACCTTTATCGGTTCTTCAGACCATTCATCCTCATTGAGTGTTTTTGCTTCTTCAATGTATGCTGACGGAATGTTGTCTGATGCTTCTGTGACAAAACCTAAATCTCCGCCATATGGCGATGTATATCTGTCTGTAGACCTTTCCGCTGCGACAGCTTCAAAGCTTGAGCCGCCTTCAAGTTCTTTCAAGACTTCTCTCGCTTCTTCTTCATCTTTTACAACAATGTGCCGAATTCGATACGAATCATCAAACTGATACAGTTCTTTATTTTTATTATAGAATGATTTCATTTCACTGTTTGAGATATCAATATCCCTTGTTAACAACTCTTCAAGGAGGATATTATAACGAATTTGGTCTTTCCACTCCTTCTCAGTTGTATGTTCGTCTTCGTAAAAAGAATTGTTGACCGCTTTAATCAGCAAAAACTCACGATCAATTTCGCTTTTAGACACTTTGAGATCGTTCTTTTTGGCGAGCTGCTCAACGACTCGGACATTGATCATATCTTCAAGTGTCGACTTTCCATATTGATCTTCCATTTCTTTCAGCCATTCTTCTCTTGTCACGCTTTTGCCTCCGATCGTCGCAATAGACTCACCGGACGGCGATGCGCCTGCCTGGGATTTCGTCAGCGTATATGCAACAGCAATACAGCAAACCAACAGCGCCCCTAAAATAACGGTCCAGATTGTTCTTGATTTCAAACCTGCTTTCAGCCCCTTTTCTCAAATTAAAAAAACCCGCTAAAGAGCTTAGCGGGTAGTTTGGTCACGAAGCCCTTCCAGCTCTTCTTTTGTAAATAAGTACTTTTCATTACAAAAATGGCATACTGCTTCGGCTTGTCCATCTTCTTCTATCATATCTTGAATTTCTTTTTTGCCTAGTCCTAAAATGGCTGTTTCGAAACGTTCTTTTGAACAAGGGCAATGGAACCTGACAGGCATCGTTTCCAAAATCTCAGGCTTCTCGCCTAGGACTTCTTCCAGAATTTCTTCTGGTGTAAGCCCTTTTTGGATGAGCTTAGAAATCGGCTCTACTTGAGATAGACGCTGTTCAATTTTTGTGATCGTTTCATCGTCTGTTCCCGGCATAAGCTGAATAATAAAGCCTCCTGCCGCAAGAATGGTATTGTCAGGATTCACGAGCACACCTACGCCCACCGACGAAGGAACCTGCTCCGAAGACACAAGATAGTAGGTGAAATCATCGCCCAATTCTCCTGAAACAATTTCTACTTGTCCTGTGAAGAACTCGCGCAACCCTAAATCTTTTACGACACTTAACGTTCCGCTTGTACCAACGGCACGTCTGACATCAAGCTTGCCTTGTTCATTTAAATCAAAATGAACTTGCGGGTTAGAGACGTATGCTCTGACTTCCCCTTTTGCATTGGCATCAGCCACAATTGCTCCGATCGGACCTCCGCCTTCGATTTTCACTGTCAGCTTATCATCGCCCTTCAGCATAGCGCCGAGCATAAGCGAAGCTGTCATTGTGCGGCCCAGTGCAGCGGATGCTGTCGGCCACGTACCATGGCGTCTTTGTCCCTCACTTACCATATCAGTTGTTCTCGCTGCATAAGCGCGAACTTTTCCGTCACACGCAAGTGCTTTTACTAAATAATCCATTACAAAACCTCCTATACACTTCCTACGCGGTTTCGTTCATAAATCAATTCCAGCCCTTTTAGGGTTAAGAATGGATCAACGATATCTATACAATCTGATTCGTTTGCAATGAGCGGCGCAAGGCCTCCTGTCGCAATGACCTTTGGTTCCTGTTTTGCCTGCCATTTCATTCGCTTGACGATTCCTTCCACTTGACCGACATAGCCAAATAAAATTCCAGATTGCATCGCGCTTACAGTGTTTTTTCCGATAATATTGTCAGGCCGGGTGATTTCAATACGCGGAAGCTTTGCCGCACGCGAGTAAAGCGCCTCTGTCGAAATCGTAATCCCAGGAGCAATCGCTCCGCCCATGTATTGTTTGTTTTCATCAATATAGCAGTATGTTGTGGCAGTTCCGAAATCGACAACAATTAACGGATTGCCGTATAAGTGTATCGCTGCGACAGCATTTACGATTCTGTCTGCTCCCACTTCTTTCGGATTGTCATATTTTATATTTAAACCGGTTTTCATACCCGGACCGACAATTTGCGGTTCGATATGAAAGTATTTTGTGCACATTCTTTCTAATGCAAACATAATTGGCGGCACTACTGATGAAATAATAATGCCATTTATCTGTTCAAACATGAGCCCAGAGTGCTCGAACAAAGAGCGTAAAACCATCCCAAACTCATCTTCTGTTTTATGCCTGCTTGTTTCTATACGCCAGTGATATTCTAATTTTCCCTCATGATATACACCAAGAACAGTATTGGTGTTCCCCACATCAATAACCAGTAACAACCTCTATCACCACTTTTGAATAGTTTCTCTATATTACTTTTACAAACATTCTACAATACCATACACGATCAGCGGCTCATTTGTAAACAAATCGATACCAGAATTGGATGATCGCAAAAGCGGCTGCCGAGGCATGATTTACACAAAAAAACTGCCAGCGTCAGCTGGCAGTTTTTAGATAGAAAGCGAATTACTCTTTTGTATCGTCTTTCTTTTCTTCTGTTTTTGTCAGAATGTTTACTTTCACATCATCGTTCTTTTCATCATCAGAGAAATTGCGTTCAGGCAATGTTCCATGATCAACAAGGTGTTTGATTTGTTCAGCGTCAAGTGTTTCAACTTTCAGAAGCGTTTGAGCAATCAATTCAAGCTTGTCACGATTTTCAGTCAGGATTTGTTTCGCACGCTCATAACATTCTTTGATGATGCGCTGAATTTCCTGATCAATCTCGTAAGCGATTTGATCACTATAGTTTTGTTCATTGTTGAAATCACGGCCTAAGAATACCTGACCACCCTGAGACTGTCCAAATTGCAACGGTCCCAGTTTTTCTGACATACCGAATTCTGTAACCATTCGTCTTGCAATATTCGTCGCACGCTGGAAGTCATTGTGCGCTCCTGTGCTGACTTCACCGAAGATAATTTCTTCAGCGACACGTCCGCCCAAGAGACCGACAATTTTATCAAGCAGCTCCGGCTTTGTTTGGAAGTAACGGTCTTCTCTTGGAAGCATAACTGCATAACCGCCAGCCTGGCCCCGAGGAACAATCGTTACTTTATGAACCATATCAGCCTCATCTAAAACGAGTCCGATAACGGTGTGTCCGCCTTCGTGATAAGCCACGATATTGCGTTCTTTCTTGGAGATGACGCGGCTCTTCTTAGCAGGTCCGGCAATGACACGGTCCGTCGCTTCGTCAATATCACGCGCATCGATTTTTTTCTTGTTTTGACGAGCCGCCACAAGAGCAGCTTCATTCAATAGATTTTCTAAGTCCGCGCCTGAGAAGCCTGGTGTTCTCATGGCAATTGATTTCAGGTTAACCGTTTCATCCAGCGGTTTGTTTCTCGCATGGACTTTCAATACAGCTTCACGGCCAATGACATCTGGGCGGTCCACTGTGATTTGACGGTCAAAACGTCCCGGACGAAGTAAGGCTGGGTCCAAGATGTCCGCACGGTTCGTCGCAGCAATGATGATGATTCCTTCATTGGCGCTGAATCCGTCCATTTCAACAAGCAATTGGTTAAGCGTCTGTTCACGTTCATCGTGTCCGCCGCCGAGACCCGCTCCACGCTGGCGTCCCACTGCGTCAATTTCGTCAATGAAGATCAAACAAGGCGCATTCTTTTTCGCATTTTCAAACAAGTCACGTACACGGGAAGCACCGACACCTACAAACATCTCAACGAAATCAGATCCGCTGATGCTGAAGAAAGGAACGCCAGCTTCACCTGCACAAGCTTTTGCCAGCAATGTTTTACCGGTACCCGGAGGTCCGACTAAAAGCACGCCTTTAGGTATTCTTGCGCCAAGCTCGGCAAACTTGCGGGGATCTTTAAGAAACTCAACAACTTCAACGAGTTCTTGTTTTTCTTCATCAGCCCCTGCAACGTCTTTAAATTTGACACGTTTCTTTTCCTCTGTATACAGCTTCGCCTTGCTCTTACCAAAGTTCATGACACGGCTGCCGCCGCCTTGAGCCTGATTGAGCAGGAAGAAAAACAGAATAAAGATAATGACAAACGGGATGATGGTCGTCAGGAATGTCACCCATCCGCTTGTTTCTTGAGCGGGCTCAACCTTTACGTCTGTCTTTTTCAAAGCATTAAATATCTGGTCTGCTCCCTTTCCTTCAGGAACATGAGTCAAAAAGTATTGATCTTTGTCGTAATTTTTCAGCTGTCCTTTTACCTCATAAACACCTCTGACAGGCTGAACCGATACGCTATCAACTTTCCCGTCATCCAGGTTTTTGATAAACGTACTGTACGACATATTTTCTGTTTTCGGATTTGAGGTCTGGAAGTAGCTCACAACCCCGATTACTACTAATAAAATAAGTAAATAAAAAATGGTATTACGGAAGACCCGATTCATTCCTTACCTCCTCCCACAGTAAGCACAACTATGTTCAATAGTACCATAGAAAATCATTCCAATACAAACAATAACCATCTCGGAAGCAGGCTGCCGATCAGCTTTCATAAACTGCCGGTTTTAACACTCCGATATAAGGCAGATTGCGATAGCGCTCAGCATAATCAAGTCCGTAACCCACTACAAACGCGTCAGGAACTTCAAAGCCTACAAAGTCTGCTTTGATGTCTGCTTTTCTTCCGCTCGGTTTATCCAAAAGGGTAACAATCTTAATTGATTTTGCTTTACGGTATCGGAAGAGCTCTACTAGATAACTTAAGGTTAACCCACTGTCGATGATATCTTCAATAATTAAGATGTCCCGGCCCTCTACAGATGTATCCAAATCTTTAATGATTTTTACTTCTCCAGAAGAAACCGTAGAATTTCCGTAGCTTGATACATCCATGAAATCCATTTCCAAATATGTATCAATATGCTTGATAAGATCCGCCATAAAAGGAAGTGCTCCTTTTAACACACCGATTGCCAACGGAAATGTATCTTGATACTCGCTCGTTAATTCTGTGCCTAACTCTTTTACTTTCTCTTGTATCTCTTCCTCTGAGATCAGTACTTTCTCGATATCATGTTTCATCATGATTTTGCTTGCCCCCTACACTTTTCATGCTGTCTATATTGTAATACAATGCGGTCGCTGTTTGGAATCACAAGATCTTCAAAAATTGATTTTTTCAAGCCCGGTATCCAGATAATTTCACCGCTTGCGTCCGTTACAATCGGCCAGTTGTCTCTTTCTCGGAGAGGCAATTTCTTATCAATAAATATATCCTTTACCTTTTTTGAGCCGTTCATCCCTTTTAGTTTGATCCGGTCTCCAGCTTTTCTTGTCCGGATCGTTAAGGGAAATCGCACCTTTTTTTCACTTGTAATAAAAACAGCATTCCCATGTTCTTCAGGCAAATCCGCATAATGCTTTGCCTCTATCAGAAATCCATTGGGGAGCACTGCCGTTTCATCAGCAGCTCCGCTTATTTGGTATTCAAAGGGAACATTTTTGCACTGCCATTGTTCAAATGTAAACAAACATGTCTGATATGATTTGACCACCTTCAGCCCTTTCGGAAAGTCCAATACTCCTGAAGGACTGCCCTTTTCCGCCCAATCAAGAAACTGCTGAATATGATGAGCTGAAAAGGATGATGGAACGTTTTCATAAAGATAGTTTAATATTAGTTGAACTCCTCTTCTTTGTAAAGGCATCGGGAGGGCAAGCAATTGAGAGGAATTGATTTCAACTGATGTATTAGACTGGCTTGTGATTACTTTATTCATTTCGTCTTTCGTTAATGACTGTAAGAATTGCTCATCTTCCGTCAGTGCCTCACTCACTTTCTGAAACCTTTTATGCACATCCGGTGATTCCTGTTTCAAAAATGGTAGCACTGTTTTTCTGAACCTGTTTCTTGTGTAATCATCTTTAGCGTTGCTTTCATCCGTCCGGTAGCTCAAGCCGTTTTCACGGCAATAGTGAAGGATCTCTTCCTTTGTAATGGTTAAGAACGGCCTGATGATCCGCCCCGTCCCAAAACGTCTGACCGGCTGCATTCCTGCAAGTCCTGCTCCAAGCGTGCCCTTAGCCAGTCTCATAAGCATCGTTTCAACTTGGTCATCACCATGATGCGCAAGCGCCAGATAGTCCGCTTGATGCTTCAACATGATTTCCTCAAAAAACTGATAGCGGCAATCACGTGCTGCAGCCTGCTTATTGAGACCTTTTTCCTCTGCATAAGCGGTTACATTGATTTGAGCCGTTTCGCATGCGAGCTGTTCAGCCTTACAATAAGCTTGGACAAAACGCATGTCCTCCTCGGATTCCGTGCCCCTGAACCGATGGTCAACGTGAGCCGCGATAATATTTGCTGAACGGCCGCATAACGTATGCAGCGCGTGAAGAAGAGCCATTGAGTCCGGACCGCCGGAAACGCCTACAATGATTGTCGCCCCTTTTAATGCAAGATGATGTTTGCTAAAAAAATCTTTGACACTTTTCACAATGTCCTCCTCACAATGAGCAGGTATTTTAAAGATATTCATATCCTATCACTTTCAATCCTTCCAAGCAAAGAAGAAGCATAGGCTTTGCAGTTTGTGCCATTCAGATTAAGAAAAAGATAATGTAGGCGAAATAAAGCGCTAAAACGCTGATCACGATAAGTGTTGTTTCAAATAATCCGCCCGACTTAGCCGCCTTTTGTTTAGGGATGTATCGCGTCTTTGTTACTTTTCCCTGACGCGGTTTCTGCTGTCTTTGTCTTGTAGCAGGCTGCGGTGGTGCTTTTGCAGCTTGTTTTCTTTGTGCTGCCTTTTGCCCCGCGTCGAGCATATCCTTCTTCATTTCATCTGCGGATTGATAATCTCCGTTTAATGCTGACAAAAGCACTTTTTTATACTTTTGCAGCAGCGGGTTTCCATCGATTAGAGACCTAAGCTGTTCCTTAGGCTGGTTTGTTTTCTTGAATTCTTTTTTATGCACACTGTTGATCATAATCATGGCAACTGCGAACAGATCATAGGATGGCTCTGCTTTTCTTGTTCCATACCCCCAATAGCCTCTGTCGTAAAACTCCGTATACTCTTTTATCGCCCGACCTTCCTTTGTCGTGCCGCCTACATCAATGCAGCGGATTCTTGCAGGCGGACCGGTTACAATCAGATTATCAGGTTTAAGATCGCCGAATATCCATCCTTGCTGGTGAAGTACCGATAAGCTGGATAACAGCTGAATCATCAATACCGGTATCCATTCTGCTCCTTTATCACTGACATACTTCAAAAGCAGCGGGCCTTTTATGTATTCCATTGCATAAAATGAAACTTTCGTATTGGCACTGGGAATATAGGCATCATCCGTATCAAAAAAAGAAGGCCCCATCGTAACGGACTGGGCCTTTGAGAAAGATTTCAAGACATTCACTTCAGAAGTAATAGACAGGCTGTCATCACTCAACTTTAAGGCAACATGTCCATCTGATGCTTCTGCCAAATACACAATTCCATTGGCCCCTTTTCCAAGCTGTTTACGCAATGTATAAGTGTTTCCATTCCACTTGCCTTTGATTGTCGTACCCGGCTTGAGGCTACATGCCAAACTCGTCAAAGCGTCGTTCATCATCTGCCAGCATGCTCCTTCTTGAGCGGATTTTTTCAAATTGCATTGTCGCTTCACGTATCGCCGGACCTGTTGGCGTGATGCCGCCTGTCGAAAGCTTCGCAAAGAGAGTGGAAAGAGATTGCAGCTTCGGTGTCCAGTTCAGCACAAGCTCGACCTCTTGTTTTTTCCCGGGAAATATACACATTGCAAATTCGTTATTCCCGATTCGGGAATTGAGGCTGACAGACAAATCAATCAGCGCCTCTTTTACTGTAGGGAGCTTAGGCGCCATACTTGCGCTTGTATCAACAAGAACCAAAACCTGAAGATGCACCGTTTCTCCAAGCTCGTCTACCACTTCCATGACTTCGCCGCGTTTTTCCGGAGAAAGCTCCTCCATTTCCACATTCTTTCCAAGAATTTGTTTCAGCTCTTGATTGACTACCCCTTGTAAGGTTTGCGTCATTGCTTTTTTTGTTACCATTTGAACAGTTTGCGAAAGCTGAGATGCATAAACGACCTGATGCACGCCGCCTCCGGCAAGCGCAATTCCTTCGACTTCCTTCATTGCCTCAGGGTCAATTTGGTTTTCTTCCATTATACCTATGACATTTACCGTAATCCCCTGCTCTTTAGCAAAAGCAGCCATTGCAAGCGGGTCTTCCCCATGGTTCGAGCAGCCATCTGTTATCAGCAAAATTTGATTTAAATGTCCGTTATTCACATTCATTCCTCCTGGAGAATACGAGGATTCTCAGATTCCTATATTCCCATCTTCGCCAGAAGAAATTTGATTTATACGGAAGCGTTATGAAATTTCTTGTTTAGTTTGAAAGATTGCCGGAACAGGAATGGATGCCCACTTCGGTGTGTTGTGGTCAATCCGGACGACAACAACTGTCATGTCATCTTCAATTTGGCCGGATCTCGTGCGGATGACTTCCTCCATGAGCAAATCAGCAATCTCCTGCGGGTCATTTGTTTTTAATCCTTTCATTTTACGTTTCATCCATAAGTCATGATTTTCTACATGCTTAGGCCCCTCAAAAATGCCGTCACTCATCATAATCAAGAGGTCACCCGCTTTCAGCTGCTCACTCACAACCTCCACATCAAATTCATTTATAATACCGATTGGCAGATTGCTCGCTTGAACTTTCATTACCTGGTCTCCCCGTTTGATAAAGCTAGGCGTCGATCCGACTTTCAAAAATTTACAGCTGGCATCTTGAAGATCGATAATAGATAGGTCAAGCGTGGAATATATCTCATCAGTTGTCCTTAGGGACAGTATACTGTTGATCGTTTTAATTGCTATTTTTTCATCAATCCCCGATTCAAGGATTTTCTCAAGAAGCTTGATCGTTTCATTGCTTTCGAAGTGCGCCCTTGCGCCATTGCCCATTCCGTCACTGATTGCCGCAGCATATTTTCTGGCTCCTAGCTCCATCATGCTGTAGCTGTCGCCCGAGACAAGGCCGCCGCCCTTCGCAGCGTGAGCCGCACCTGTAGACACCCTGTATGATTTGGTTGACCCAAAGGCAACATGACTGTATCCACTCGGATGCGGAGAGTGCTGTTCAGCTTTCACAAGAATTTGTTCCTCCAGAATATCAGAAAGCATAGGGGCAATGATTTTTTCACTTTCTCCATGTCCGCTGAAAGGAATGGTCATTTCAATATCGATATTTCCTTGTTCAAGACTATATATCTCTACATGCTGAATCTCGATTCCGAAATGCTGAAGGGCCTCTATGATTTGCTCTTCCTGCAGAAAGTGCTGTTCTCGCTCTCTTTTTATTTCCCGAGAAAAGTCTGCCATGACTTCAGAAACACCCAAAAGCTGTTCAGCAACAAGACGCCTGCTGTCTTGGACTTTTTTCTTGAGCGTCAAATGGGCATGATGATGTGCGAGTTCATCTTCAATCAGCTCTTCAACCTGCTTTGATTTAGAGCAATGCTGATGAAACTCTTTTTTCAGCCTTCGGTTTGATGCATATTCTTTTTCTTCTGTTTCAAGCATAACTTGTTTCATTAAGTCATATGTTTTATCAAAGTTCTGTACCCAGCACCTGTTTTTCTTGTAGCACGTCTGACAGGAATGCTCCGTGATCTTGCTTAAAAACAGATCAACTTCGCTGTCATCTGTCTGTTCGTCTGATGCTTGATAAAAGGTTGCAAAGCTTTCAGACAGCGCGTGAAATACATTGGAGAACTGGTCTACCTTCTGAGCAGTGACATCTCTGATTTTCCTTGCATATTGCTGCTGCTCTTGAAGATGCTCCACAGTTCCCGGAATATATCTCGCCACTTTTTTAGTGATTGATTGAGGTGTAAGCAAAAACAGGCCGACTGCGATTAATGACTCATAGAGCGTTGTCATCAGACCGGCAGAGCCTTCACCGTACAAAGAAATAAGAAGTGATCCAACAATCAGACCGATTGCTGCGCCCGCTTTTTTCCCTTCCTTCAGTAAACCGCCTAATAAACCGGAAAAAGCGAGCAAACTCATTTGATAAAGATTTCCGATATTCGCCAAACCAAGAATCAGACCGGTCACGACACCAACTGTACAGCCAATGCTTGCTCCGCCAATAAAGGAAAAACTCAGTACAACATAACGAGCCAGTATATGCTCTGCCTGCATCCCTTGATAGGACAAGCCCGCAAGCCCCGTCAAAACGGAAGCAATAAGTATCATAAAGCAAATGATTTCTTCTATTTTTAAAGATTGTTTTACTTTTTTCACAGTGAAAATCGGAAGGCTCTGAAGGAAAATCAGCGTCAAAATAAAGGATAGTCCGGCTTCTACAACAGCCATCACATAATCATAGGTTGTAAACGTGCCATTTTGAGCGTAAACAAACCCAGCTCTTGCAGCAGCCATGGAGAAAAACACGACAATCGGGAGTGATTTCACACGATCGTCGGTGATGAAGGCGGCCACTTTAGAAAATACGAAGAATGCCAGCAATGCCGCTAGTATGAGCAATGAGTGCTTCGGAGAAATGGTCAGCGCACCTGCAAGCACAGCCAAAACCGCATAAAGCGCCTTGTCTCTTCTGATGAGGAGCATCGCCCCAAAGAAAGGAAGTGCGAAAGGAAGCACCTCGGATAATATGAAAGCCCGTCCAAGCAAAAATCCGATGACGACATAAATGAATCCTTTATAGAAAAACAGTGAATGCAAATGATGAGTCACCAGCTTCGTGCCCCTGTTAAAAAACGATTGGAGTTTTTCCAAAGCTTGTCCCGCCATTGGCCCGTTCACTCTTCTTTCTGCTTTTTCCATTCCTCTCATCTCCCACCTGTTATATTCGTTGCCTGTCATTATAGCGAAAACACAGATAGGATTTTGTCAAAAGAAGGTAACAATACCAAAGAAATCTTCGACGGTTTCTGCCTTGATATTCGGTTATCAAAAGAATTTCTGGAATGTTGTCTAAAAATGAAAAAAATCGGCTTCTGCAAGAGAAACCGATTTTTTAGGATGACCCGTACGGGATTCGAACCCGTGTTACCGCCGTGAAAGGGCGGTGTCTTAACCGCTTGACCAACGGGCCAAACAAATATGGTAGCGGCGGAGGGGATCGAACCCCCGACCTCACGGGTATGAACCGTACGCTCTAGCCAGCTGAGCTACACCGCCATATTGTTTGGTGCTTCTAAGCACAAGTTATATAATACAAAGGTTTGTCCTTTTCGTCAACAGAAACTTTAATGTTATAATTTTCTGACTTTTAAAGCGAAAGAGGATAACAAAAAAAGCATCCGTCGGGATGAACGGATGCTTCATTTATTTATAGAAAGCAGCAAGTTATCCTCTTCTTGCTCCGCGCCCTCCACGTTTTGATTCCGTATTGCGTTTTAAAGATGACAAGCGGTCTTCGCTGTCTTTTAAAAACTTATTCATTTTCTGTTCAAAAGATTCTTTCGGACGGAAATCATTTCTAGGTCTGGCTTGCGGACGGTCTTTAGCTTTTTTAATAGATAAACCAATTTTCCCGTCTTTTTCAACGTTGATGACTTTCACTTCAACTTGGTCGCCGACTTTTAAGTGATCGTTAATGTCTTTGACATAGTTATCAGCTACCTCACTGATGTGAACGAGACCGGTTGAGCCTCCAGGCAATTCAACAAATGCTCCAAAATTTGTAATACCTGTTATTTTCCCTTGCAACTTGCTGCCAACTTCAATCGACATAAAAAAAGTGCTCCTCCTTAGGCTTATAAAAAGATCGTTTGCTTAATTATACCTAAATAAAAATTTAAGTGTCAACAAGGCTACTTGCTCTTCTTCTCCACATTGAAGATAATTTCTCCGTCTCCAGACATGAATAAGTCCCTTCTGGCAAGCTCTGTGACGTAATCCTCATCCTTCAATTTGGATATTTCTTCTTTTAAATCTGCTTGTTTTGTCTTTAAACTTTTCAGTTCTTTTTCAAGCTGTTCCTTCTTTTCTTCTTTTGCGCTAAGGGAAGATGTTTGGGACCATACAGAGCTTGCCAGCACAATTGCCGTCAGGAATACTAGGGCGCCGAATACAGTCAACCGTCTGTACAGCCCTTTGCGTCTTCTTTTCTTCAGCTGATTCTGCCGCTCTACTTGTTCTTTATAGTCGTTTTGTATTTCAGTTATCGTTCGTTCTCTGGAAAAATTCAAACCAGACGGTCCTCCTTTCATCTCTTCAAAAAACGTGTGATGGTCGTTCTTATGGTTACCAATAGTTTCTTCTTCTTTTTGAGAAATCCTGCACCTTTTTCAAAATAACGTCTAAAAGTTAGACGCATCTTTTCAGGAAGAAGTTTCAAACATTGTTTTGCGATAAAACGGATCGGAAAACACAGAACCATGGCTATTTTATATAGACACAACAAGAGAAAAACGATCAGGCGGTATGTTTTCTTTACTAAAAACGCCGCCAGCCAGATGATCGCTCCGCATGTCCACACAATAGGACGAAATAACACGTGCTGAATGAGTTTTTTGAAGAATTGATAAACAGAAACAACAAGGTAAATGACGAATTTCAGTATTTTTATATAGATTCGTTTGCAAAGGCTCTGATACGTCGCAACGCCCAGCAGAACCGCTAAAAAGATGTAAAGCCTGAATTCTCCCTCATTTACATGAAGCAAGACATAAAAGAAAAGCAGCCCTTGCACAATCCAGAAAAGAATATCATGAATAAATAATAGCCATCTGGCTGTTTTGGCACGAATGACAAAGAGCCGGTATGTATCAAGCGACGCCCCAAGCCAGAGGCCCATACCGGACATCGCCAGCATTGTATAGAATTGTGTCGTCAGCGTCATTTAAACAACTTGCTAAAAAACCCTTTAGCTTTATCCCCTTGTTGTTCATCTAAGTACACTAAATCAAATACCCTGCCTTTAATGGAAACAATCCCTTTTTCCACATCTAAATTTTTCATCTGCAGGTTTTGGCCTCTGACTGAGAGCATTCCCATCACAGTTTCCAGCAGGAATTCTTCATTATCAAAGCTCTCCACTTGCTTAACCCCAGAAATATCTAAATGCTTCCGGCCTTTCATTGTCACATCATGCTGTTCCGGAACAGACGAAGAACCTTTTTGCTCATAATATGAATTCATCTATTCAGCCCCCATATCCTCGATACTTTTAGCATTATTACTGCATTGTATGAGGCGGGGGATTTTTTTAGAACAAGCCTATTCGCCGAGTTTTTCTTCCTTTAGGATCGTATACATGTTTGCAGCTTCTTCTTTTTTCGTCGTGTCTTTCAACTCATTGACTTGAACCGTTACAAGCTTTTGGCCGAAGCGGACCGTTAGTTCATCCCCCGGTTTTACGTCAGAGCTTGCTTTAGCCTGGTTTCCGTTAATAGAGATGCGTCCCTGGTCAGCTACTTCCTTTGCTAGTGTACGTCGTTTAATCAGCCGTGATACTTTCAAAAATTTATCTAATCTCATATTTATGATCTCCTCTCAGTTTCTTTTGCTTCATTCCACAGTTTGTCCATGTCCTCAAGAGACATATCAGCCAGCTTGATTCCCTTTTCCTGTGCTGATTCCTCAATATACGAGAACCGTCTCCGGAATTTGTCATTGGTCATGGCCAGCGCTTCCTCCGGTTCTATTTTGTAGAAGCGGGCTACATTCACAAGTGCGAACAAAATGTCGCCAAACTCAGCCTTGAGATTGTGTTCATGAGGATCTTCAGAAACCTCAGAAGAAAACTCCTTCATTTCCTCGCTTACTTTTTCCCAAATATCGCTGACGTCTTCCCAATCAAAACCGACCTTCGCTGCTTTTTTCTGCAGTTTAGCAGCTTTTGAAAGAGCTGGAAGGGTTTTCGGCACGCTGTCTAATAAGGATGCTTCGGATGTATTTTTTTCGGCTTTTTTTATGTCTTCCCAATTTGCCAAAACATCGTTTTCATCCTGAACCTTAACATCTTTAAACACATGGGGATGTCTTCGGACCATTTTTTCACTGATACCTTTTATGACATCATCAACTGTGAAATAACCTTCATCTTCGCCAATCTGCGCGTGGAGTAAGACCTGAAGCAAAACGTCGCCAAGCTCTTCGATCATATGGTCTGTGTCTTCTTCGTCAATTGCTTCAAGAAGTTCATAACACTCTTCAATCATGTACTGTTTTAATGACTGATGCGTTTGCTTTTTATCCCACGGACATCCATTAGGCCCGCGAAGCTCTCTGATGATGCTTCGGAACGCGGAGAATTCGTGATAAAGCAGCTTCTCTTCTTTAATCGGCGGAATATACACACTTGTTAAGTTATTCAAGGCGACATTACGGTCCAGCTCAAATAAAGGCACTGTCTGGATCTCCTCGTCACGGCTTCCAGCCGCTGTCACGATCACAACCTCATAATCATCAGGCAGCTTTTCCATCAATGTCAGCTTGACTTCAGAAGCCGTCATTTGGTCGTAAACCTGACAAATGATCAGGTGGTGTCTGAGCTCAAGCTCATCCGCGGACAATGTGCCGGCATCCACAAATTGAAAGCCTTCAATCGGGTCGATTTGCAAGGCATTGAATGTGGCATCAAGAAAACTTTGTCCTCCCGCGACTTTTACTTGGACGTTTTTCTCTTTCTGCCGCTCCGTCAGCAGCTGTACTGTTTTTTCCGCGACAAAAGGGTGTCCCGGTACAGCATAAACCACGTCCTCACGCTGTGCCTCTTCTAAGAGGATATTTGCAATTTCTTCATATACCTCATCGAACTGGTCATGTTTCTCATATATATCATCAAAAAAACGGATGTTCTTCGTTTCTTTTTCAAGCTCCTGAATTAAGGGATGATCCTTGGTTCTGACATACAGCGTATCAGCTTTTGTCAGCAGCTTATGTATACCAATTGTCAATTGGTCCATGTCTCCGGCACCAAGTCCGACGACTGTAATATTACCCGCCATTTTGTTCTCTCCTTCTCATGATTTTGCTTAACTTGCTGCCAAAAGGCACACTGTTCAGCTCTTCATCTGTAAATATTCCCAATTTCATCATACAATAAATAAACACCGCGCCACCAATGGCGACAGCAGAAAGACTTTCAATCGCAGCCGCTCCTCTTCCTGCTGCAGGATACAAGAAAGTCCAGAGACGCATATACGCAAGCAAGACAGCCGACATCAAAAGGGCACATCCAATAATCGGAATCATAACGGCTCTTAGCTTATTGAGCCATTCCTTTTGCCGAAGCTGATACAAGTTAAGCCCGGCGACAGCAGCAAAGGAAGCCGCTGTTGCAAGTGATGCACCTTCAATCCCATAGCGCGGTACCAAAAGGGTGTTTAACACCCATTTCACTGCAACACCTGCGCCCACCGCTATCGCAGGAAAAACTGTGTATCCCGCCCCCTGCAAAACTGCGGCTGCCGTGACTGCCAGAGATGCAAACAAAATGGAGCAGCTAAATATCTGTAATGCAGCTGTCCCTTCACCATTTTGAAACAGCATGATATTGACCGGCTCAAGAATGCAAATTAATCCAGCCGACGCGCCTGTACCCAATACAAGACATAGTTTTAAAGAAGACGTGACTTTTTCTTTCATGATCTTCAGCTCTTTGTTCTTTACGGCCTTAGAAATATACGGAACGAGTGACGTCGCAATGCTCACTGCGAAAACTGAACCAAGCTGCAGCAAGGGCTGTCCCCGATCATAAATCCCCTTTAGGCGTTTCGCTTCTTCACTCGCCTCACCGTCCGAAAGCAAAGAATATAAATTCAAAGCATCAACAAGCTGGATAAACAAAAGCAGCAAACTGCTTACACAAATTGTAACCGAATATAAAAGCAGTTTTTTCATTAGTTCTTTTGTTGTTATGACATTTTCATTTTGCGTTTCCGTTTGTTTGTCTCTTTTCACTTTAAACCAAAAAAATCCAAGTATCATCAACGCAATGAAACTCCCGGCAAGAGACCCGGAAGCAGCTGCCGCTCCCGCAGTATAAAGCGAGGCTCCCTTTTTGACGAGCCAAAATGATAATCCCAAGAGCACCGCAACCCGCAGAAATTGCTCTGTCATCTGCGATAAAGCTGACGGGAGCATATCGTACCGCCCTTGAAACCCGCCTCTAAGCAACGCGACAAACGGGAACAGCAGAAATGCAAACGCAGTGACTTGAATTAACACGGCGAGATGTGAGTCTCCCATAAAAAGTGCGATTGGAACAGCACCCATATATAAGCACAGAAATAATAAAACACCAATGAAAGACAAAAACAACGCTGACATTTTTAATATGGTGTGATGGCTTTTTTCACTGTAATCATTCATCAGTTTCGAAATAATGACCGGAAATCCTGATGTTGACAGCATGACCGCAATACCAAGAAAGGGATAAACCTGCTGATATATATAAAATCCAACATCGCCGACAATGTTTTGAAACGGGACTCTGTACACGGCGCTTAATATTTTTGAGATAACGCCTGCCAGAATTAAAACAAATGCCCCCTGCCAAATCCAATGCCGTTTGACGCCTATTGAATCGTCCATCCAAAAGCTCCTTCCCAACGTCAGGGGCAATACGGTTCACGTATTACCGCGGCACAAATAAAAACGAGGTTATTATACCACATCCCAACCCTTGGAATCCTTTTTGGGCATGCATGAAAAAAAGAACAGCATCCCATGGAGAGCTGTTCTTTTCATACCTATTTTCGATAAAAGGAATAAGACCTACTGTTCCATTTGACGCGCCAAAAATCCAGCTGCTGTCTCAACGGCTTTATGCTCTACTTCGCCCATTGTCTGATCCTTTGAAAAAATAACCACGGCGCCTATCGGATCGCCATTCGCCACAATCGGGCCGATAGTATAAGAATTCATGTCCTCATCTATGCCATTCACAAGCTGTACTGATTTCGCATCACTCTCAAGCACGGAACTGCGCTGATCCATTGTTCTTTCCAGCATTTCGCTGATCGACTTGTTTAAGTAGTCTTTTTTTGAGCTGCCAGACACGGCAATATATACGTCACGGTCACAAATAAGCACTGAATGCCCGAGACTGTCATAAAGCGCGTCTGCATACTCCTTTGCAAAGTCTCCAAGCTCACTGATCGGAGAGTACTTTTTCAAAATCACTTCTCCGTCACGATCTACAAAAATCTCAAGCGGATCGCCTTCCCTGATTCTTAGAGTTCTGCGAATTTCTTTAGGAATCACGACCCGTCCTAAGTCATCAATACGACGTACGATACCGGTTGCTTTCATCTCTGGTGCCTCTCTTTCATTTGATGGTATATACATGTGGGAAAGACCTAAAGCAAGTCACTTTATGTACCTTCCGCCTCGCTTGAAATTAGTATCCGTAACATCAAATGTAATATACACCAGAGAGTAACAAAATTTACGTTGATGAAATGGTTTGCTTTTTCACATCTTTTAAGCCCTTCAGCATGCCCAGCACGGTTTCGAGCCATTCATCGGCACTTCGGCCTTTCGTCTGTATGGAGATTTTGAGTTTTTTGCCTTCCATTCCCAGTCCGATTTGTCTTCCATATTTATTGCCGAGCTCAAACAGCTTCTGGCCGTCAATTTCAGCACTTGCTTCTTCTGAAATTGTCAATCTGACAGCATCTTTATCCTGCTTAATCAGCTCAACACGTTCATACTTCGCATAAACCTTCATTTCTGCAACAGTAAACAAGTATTCGACTTCTTTTGGATAGTTTCCAAACCGGTCGATCATTTCGTCTTGAAGTTCATTCTTCTCTTCGATTGTAGCCACAGACCTGAAGCGTTTATACATATCAATTTTCTGTTTGCCGTCTTGAATATATGTTTCCGGAATATATGCATCAAGCTCAACATCAATTTCTGTTTCAAACTGTTCCGTCTTCGCTGTGTCTCCTTTACGCTCTTCAATGGCCTCCTTCAGCATTTGTGAATAGAGGTCAAATCCGACCGAATCGATGAAGCCATGCTGCTGGGCGCCAAGAAGATTCCCGGCTCCGCGAATCGTTAAGTCACGCATTGCGATTTTAAAACCAGAACCAAGCTCTGTGAATTCTTTAATGGCCTGCAGCCTTTTTTCAGCCACTTCTGTCAGCACTTTATCCCTGCGGTACGTGAAGTACGCATACGCCACACGATTAGACCGGCCGACGCGTCCCCGCAGCTGATAAAGCTGAGAAAGACCCATCTTGTCGGCGTCAAATACGATCAGCGTATTGACGTTCGGAATGTCAACGCCTGTTTCAATAATGGTTGTGCTGACGAGAACGTCTGATTCTCCTTCAAGGAAACTTAGCATAACGGTTTCTAATTCGTTTTCTGTCATTTTCCCGTGCGCATACGCTACCTTTGCGTCAGGGACAAGCATTGAGATTTCATCCGCCTTCCGCTCGATATCCTCTACCCGGTTGTACAAGAAATAGACCTGGCCTCCGCGTGCAAGCTCACGTTCAATCGCCTCTCTGACAAGGGCGCCGTTGTATTCCACAACATACGTCTGTACGGGGAATCGGTTTTCCGGCGGAGTCTCGATGACTGAAAGGTCCCTTACGCCAAGCATAGACATATGCAGCGTACGCGGAATCGGCGTCGCTGTTAAAGTTAATACATCAACATTGGCTTTGATCTGTTTGATCTTTTCTTTATGGGTTACACCGAAACGCTGCTCTTCATCAATGATGAGGAGTCCTAAGTCTTTATACACGACATCTTTTGACAGCAGCCGATGCGTCCCGATGACGATATCAACAGTCCCGTTTTTCAATCCTTTGATTGTTTCGTTCGCTTCTTTTCTCGTTCTGAATCTGCTGAGCAGGCCGATATTAATCGGATAGTCCTGGAAGCGCTCTTTAATGGTTTCATAGTGCTGCTGTGCCAAAATTGTTGTCGGAACGAGCAGAGCTACCTGCTTTCCGTCACCGATCGCCTTAAACGCGGCACGTATGGCAACCTCTGTTTTACCGTAGCCTACATCACCGCATAGCAAGCGGTCCATCGGACGTTCTCTTTCCATGTCCTTTTTGATTTCGTGAATGGAACGGAGCTGATCCTCGGTTTCTTGATAAGGGAACGCCGATTCAAATTCACGCTGCATTTCATGGTCAGGAGAAAACGCATAGCCCTTGCTCGCTTCCCTTTCGGCATACAGCTTAATTAAATCATCAGCAATATCCTGAACGGATGTCTCTACTTTTTTCTTGACCCGTTTCCATTCGCTTCCGCCTAATTTATACAGCTTCGGCTCTTTTCCTTCGGAGCCGACATATTTTTGCACCTGGTCAATTTGTTCTACAGGGACATAAAGCTTGTCGCTTCCCTGATAATGGATGTTTAAATAGTCTTTGTGTATCCCATTGATTTCAAGGGTTTCAATTCCTAAATACTTTCCGATCCCGTGATTAATATGAACGACATAATCACCGATTTGAAGCTCGGAATAGCTTTTAATGCGCTCTGCATTTGTAAGCTTCTGTTTTCGAGGCTTCTTTTTCACACGGTTTTTGAACAATTCTTCTTCCGTAATAACGGCAAGCTTCATTAACGGCAGCTCAAATCCCGATTGGAGCTCGCCTTCCATGATATAGACCTGTCCCTGAGCAAGAGCTTTTTTGCTGTCTGTCATGGCGGCTTCGATTTCATAATCAGCGAGAACAGAAGATAATCTCTGTGTACGTTCCTTGTTGGCTCCTAAGAATACAACGGTGAAGTTGGATTTTTTAAAGCGTTCCATTTCACCCGCCAGCACATTCATTTGGCCATGGAAACTCTGCATTTGTCTGCTTGACACATTGACGATATTTTGCGGACTCGTGTGGTGTACATGCCGCAAAAATAAAGAATAGTACAGCAGAGGGCGTTTTTGCTCAGCCACTATTTTTTGGAAGCTGAATGACAAACTGATGTCATGCAAAATCTTCCCTTCCTCAAGAAGGTTTGTTATGAACTCCGCTTCTTCTTTTTGAAGCTGTTCTTCCATCTCATGAATCCGGCTGACTTCATCCAAAATCAGAAGTGTATTATCAGGTGTATAATCTAGTAAACTAGCAGGCTTTTCATAGAAATATGAGAGATACTTCACCAGCTCCTGATCTGTCTGGCCTTCAGACAAGCGTTCTTTGTCGTGAGAAATATTCGTGTGAAGGATTTCTTTTTGCTTGTCGAGCTTTAATTTTTTCAGGCTTGCGGCAAGACCTTCATCCATTTTTTCCATCGCCCGCGCTTTTTCTTCAGGTCTGATAATCAATTCCTTCGCAGGACCGATATTGATCGAGGTAAGCGTCTCAATTGACCGCTGATCATCTGAGTTAAAGCTGCGGATTGAATCAACTTCGGTGTCAAAAAGTTCAATTCTCACCGGATGCTCTGAAGTCAGCGGGTAAATGTCAATGATTCCTCCGCGAATACTGAATTCCCCGGGTGCAGAAACCATATCAGACCGCTCATATCCTACCTCTACCAGCCGTGATGCAAGCTGATCAGGTTCGATATCATAGCCCACTTGAATGAGCATTTGGCTGTTTTTCCACATCTCTACAGGCGGCAGCATTCTTCTGATTGCAGCTACAGGAGCAACGACAATTGGCGCTTCTCCATTCGTTAATCTATTAATGACATCTAATCGCTGCGCCCGCAATTCAGGGCTTGCGACTGCGATTTCTGATGAAATAAGTTCATTGACGGGGTACAAAAGGACAGACCGATCCTCTAGAAGTGCAGTCAGATCATCCGTTACTTTCTGGGCTTGATATAAGTTATGGGTGATTAGAAAGATAGGCTTATTCGTTTCATTAGCCAGGGCAGAAGTAAAAACAGAACGCGCGGAACCCGACAGACCCGCGAGCAGCTGTTCCTTCAGCCCCTCGTGTAAACCGTTGATGATGGATTTAAAGTCATCGCTTTCTTTTATAAAGGTTTGAATGTTGTCCATATGGCCCCTCCTCTCTGTTTCCTGTGAGAACAGAAAAACGCTTTGGTCTAGTGTCTACACCAAAGCTTTTTATTGAATAAATGTGTGATGTTCGTGGTAATGCGGATTTCGGTCAAGCGCCTCTTGGCAATCTTCACATATAGTCAAAACATGGACATCTCCATTATCTTTATAAGAAATCATATCGTTTCTTTCCTCGTTTGTTAAGTGCTGAAATCCAAGTGAGTCAGTCGATACCATGGAAGATTCAAGACTGCCTACTTTCACTCCGCAATGACGACAATAATAATGCAAAGCCATACAAGGGACCTCCTGATGAAAAAGTCATTTTGGTGTAGTATGGACTTTGTTGATTCATTTTATACCTTCGCGTTAAATTCGTTCATGACTTCTAAAAACGGTTTGCTCAGAGAAGCTTCACAAGCCTTCACAGATTTATCGACCGCTCCGTCAATCTCAGGTGCCTCCTCCTTTGTGAAGGAGCCCAACACATAATCAACGACCTTCATGCCGTTTACAGGCCGGCCGATTCCGATGCGTATGCGGTCAAACTCGGATGTTCCAAGATGTTGAATCAGTGATTTGATGCCATTGTGCCCTCCAGCGCTTCCTTTCGTTCTTAAACGGATCTTGCCAGTCGGAAGATCAAGATCGTCGTAAATGACTGTCAAATCTTCATTATCGACATCATAATAGTCCATTAAAGGCCGCAAACATTCTCCTGATAAATTCATATATGTAAGCGGTTTAACAAGTAGAACCTTTTTGCCGGAAACAAATCCGGTTCCGTATAATCCGTTAAATTTATTTTGATTCAGTTCAATATTCCATTCCTTCGCAAGCTGATCTATCACCATAAATCCGACATTATGCCGTGTATTTTCATAGTTCTTCCCGGGGTTTCCGAGACCGGCAATTACAAGCATGGCGAATCCTCCCTTAGTCACATAAACTCCCGCCTGCATAGCGGGCTATAATTCTTCTCATTCTAGCACAAAAGACGTAACCTCGGGAGGGTTACGCCTTAAGCTATTATTGTTCTTTGTTTTCACCTTCAGGCTGAGCATCGGCAGATTCCTCTTCATCTATCTCAGCTGCTTCCTGCTGCTGCGGAGGAAGGATAGAAGCTACGACCTCATCTGATTCATGATTAAAGGAGTAGTCACCGCCAGCAGGCAAATCCGCAATAGTCAGTACTTCATTTACATCGAGTTTTGAAATATCAGCCTCAATCGTTTGCGGAATGGCTTTTGGCTTAGCCTTTACAGTAAGTGCATACAGCGGCTGCTGCAATACGCCTCCGTTTTTCACTCCAATGGCTTCTCCGGTCAGATGAATCGGAACTTCCACCTCAATGTCTTCACTCATATTGACAACTTGAAAGTCAGCATGAGTGATTTCATTTTTCAGCGGGTCCGTTTGCAGGTCTGTTACCATGACAGAATGTTTTTCTCCGCTGACGTCAAGCGTGATGACTGTATTTTTACCTTCGTCCCTCAGCGTTTTGATCAGCTCCACACTGTCTAATGATACAGGTTTGTTTCCCGTGTCTTTCCCATATATGATACCTGGAACATGTCCTGAAGTACGGATATTCCGAAGAGACGAACGAGTAAAGTCCGTTCTTTCTTTTGCCGTTAAAGTTGCCATATTCAGCACCATCCTATTATCGTTTTATTGTCCTATTACAAACAATACCCATAACGATAAGGATTTAAACCTCAAATATCGGTTTAGCTGAACAGATAGCTGACTGATTGCTGCTCATGAACGCGAATAATCGCTTCAGCCAGAAGCGGTCCGACTGAAAGCTGCTTGAACCGTTCAATTTTCTTTTCTTCAGGAAGCTTGATGCTGTTTGTCACAACAAGCTCTTTAATTGTTGAATTATTAATCCGTTCAACAGCAGGGCCTGATAGTACAGGGTGTGTACAGCATGCATATACTTCTTTCGCCCCGTTTTCAACGAGCGCATTAGCAGCAAGTGTAATGGTACCTGCAGTATCAATAATGTCATCGATAAGAATAGCGGTCTTCCCTTCGATATTACCAACAATATTCATGACTTCCGCCACGTTTGGACGCGGACGGCGTTTATCGATAATCGCAATCGGCGCTTTTAGTCGGTCAGCCAGTTTGCGGGCGCGTGTCACACCGCCGTGGTCTGGTGAAACAATGACGATATCTTCAAGGTTTTTGCCTTCAAAATATTCTCCTAAAATCGGAACACCCATTAAGTGGTCAATCGGTATATCAAAGAATCCTTGAATTTGCGGCGCATGCAGGTCAAGTGCAATCACACGAGTCGCACCGGCTGTTTCAAGCAGGTTAGCGAAAAGTTTTGCTGTGATTGGCTCACGGGATCTTGCTTTTCTGTCTTGACGCGCATAACCGTAATAAGGAATAACAATGTTAATCGTTTTTGCAGAAGCGCGTTTTAACGCATCTACCATAATCAGCAGTTCCATAATATGCTCGTTAACGGGGTCACTTGTAGACTGGATGATATAACAGTCACATCCGCGAATACTTTCTTCGATATTAATTTGGACTTCCCCGTCACTAAATCTTGTGACAGAACATTTCCCTAATTGAACTCCAACTATATCTGCGATTTCTTTTGCAAGCTCTGGATTCGAATTCAAAGAAAAAATCTTTAAATTCTTATCTCCGTATTGATTAGACATGGATAAACCTCCGAATTTAGGATTATTTTTTATGAATATTTTTCACATAATCGTCTTTATTTACTTGTCTCGCTCTGGCAATAGCAAGCGCTTTTCCAGGTACATCTTCCGTAACAGTTGAACCTGCCGCTACATAAGCGCCTTCTCCGACTGTGACAGGGGCAACCAAGTTGGAGTTGCAGCCGATAAACGCGCCGTCTTCAATTTTCGTCAAATATTTATTCTTTCCATCATAATTGACAGTTATTGAACCGCAGCCCAAGTTTACATCTGTGCCTACCTCAGCATCACCGACATAGCTTAAATGAGAAGCCTTGCTTCGGTCTCCGAATTGAGTCTTTTTGATTTCAACAAAATTCCCGATCTTCACTTCATTCCCGATGACAGAATCAGGTCTGATGTGAGCAAAAGGTCCTATGTTTACATCATTCCCCACTTTACTGTGATTGACTACCGATTGTTTAATGACCGTACGGCTGCCAATTGAACTATTCATAATCTCTGTATGAGGGCCGATAATCGTATCTTCTCCGATTTGCACCTCACCTTTAATCACAGTTCCAGGATAAATCACAGTATCGCTTCCGATGACAGCGTCAGGAGAAATATACGTGTTCATCGGGTCAATCAGCGTTACGCCATTTTGCATATGCCTTTTATTAATACGCTCTTTCATAAATTGTTCTGCCTGAGAAAGAGCAACTCTATCATTAACTCCGAGCGTTTCTTGGAAATTACCAGTCTGGTAAGCGGCAACAGTTTCGCCTTCGTTTTTAAGAATCTCTATGACATCCGGCAAATAATACTCGCCTTGAGCATTATCATTAGACACCTGATCAATGGCCCGGAATAGTGCTTCATTATCAAAACAATACGTGCCGGTATTGATCTCAGTCACAAGACGTTCCTCTTCAGAGGCGTCCTTATGCTCAACGATTTTTTGAACCGCTCCGTTTTCGCCGCGAATAATACGGCCGTATCCGGTTGGATCTTCTGCAACCGCAGTTAAAATCGTAGCTTTCGCTTCTCTTTGTGTATGTTCTTTCAGCATCTGTTCCATTGTCTCTGCTGTTAAAAGCGGCGTATCTCCGCAAATGACAATCGTGACGCCTTTTTCGTCAGCAAGAAATGGCTGTGCCTGTTTTACCGCATGAGCAGTGCCAAGCTGTTCTGCTTGAAGCGCGTACTCGCTTTTATCACTAAGCTGCTTTTTCACTTCTTCCGCACCATGTCCGACAATCGTGACGAGCTTTGATAAAGATAACTTTAAGGCTTCGTCCACGACGTGCTCTACCATAGGCTTACCGCAAACTGGATGAAGGACTTTATAAAGCTTCGATTTCATTCTCGTTCCTTGTCCAGCCGCTAAAACAACTGCAAACCGCTTATCCATTTATTGGCCTCCAATATCCCTTTTATCCATAGAAAAATATATCCTAAATATCTTCTGATTTCAAGGAGACTTCATGAAGTGCAAGAATTTTCTATTGAGTGCAATTAAGTTTGAAAAATCAGAATTAAAAAAGGACTGCCGGCAAAAGGCTTTTGTCAGCCCTTTCAGCAGTCCTTGCTTTTTGGTTATTTTTTAAGAAGCTCCAGCTTCTTCGAATTCTAATGCTTCAGTGTCACCCAGACGATGATACTCATTTAACACGGCATCTTGAATCTTTCCTCGCGTGCTTGAATTAATTGGATGAGCAATATCGCGGAACTCTCCATCAGGGGTGCGTTTACTCGGCATCGCAACGAAAAGACCATTGTTTCCATCAATCACACGAATATCATGTACAACAAATTCGTGATCCAGCGTGATGGATGCAATCGCTCTCATGCGACCATCGGTATTCACGCGGCGTAATCTTACGTCAGTAACTTCCACAGTAGTTCACCACCTTTTCCCTATATAAAAGCATTAGTGTATCAATTCCACGATTTTTTCCGAAATCCTGCTCGTTTTTAAAATATTTTTTGAAAAAATAGGATATAGTTACACAATTAGGTCATAACGCTTTTATTTCGGGCATAAGGTAAATAAAAAAGTGATTCCGAGCTCACCCAGAATCACTTTTTCTTATTATTTTACCAATGCAATAACTTCGATCTCGACCAGCGCGTCCTTCGGGAGTCTCGCGACTTCAACACAGGATCTCGCCGGTTTATGTGTGTCAAAATATTGTCCGTACACTTCGTTTACTTCCGCAAACTGTTCCATGTCCGCGATAAATACAGTTGCTTTTACAACTGTTTCAAAAGAAGCACCTGCTTCTTCCAGCACCGCTTTTAAGTTGCTGAATACTTGATGAGTCTGCTCCTTAATATCACCGTTCACCATTTCGCCTGAAGGAGTTAAAGGAATTTGGCCTGAGCTGTAAAACATATTATTTACGATAATCCCTTGCGAATAAGGCCCGATTGCCGCTGGGGCATGTTTTGTATGGACTGCTTTTGTCATGATTCTGTCTCTCCATTCTTTAAAAGATTGTCTTTAAAAAAACGCAGAAAATTGCCATTCTGAATTTCAATGGACTTCTCTTTCATGTTGATGGTTGAAAGAGTAAGAAGTGACATATATTCATCAACAAGACGCTCATCTACTCCTTCGGCTTCAACCAAGACGCCGATCCCCGCCACATTTGCGTTAAACTCATCCAACAGGTTAATCATACCATTAATTGTGCCGCCTGCTTTCATAAAGTCATCAATAATGAGTACGTTTGAACCCGTTTTCATGCTTCTTTTCGCTAGTGACATTGTTTGAATGCGGTTTGAGGAACCTGAGACGTAATTAATGCTGACTGTGGAGCCTTCTGTTACCTTGTTGTCTTTGCGAACGATGACGACAGGGACATTCAGATAGCTCGCAGCTGCGTACGCCAAAGGGATGCCTTTCGTGGCAACGGTCATGACTACATCAATTTCGCGGTCTGCAAACACAGAAGCAAACAGCTTCCCCACCTTGGAGAGTACAGATGGCTTTCCTAAGATATCCGTTAAATATACATAACCGCCCGGAAGGATACGCTCAGGATTTGCCAGCGACTGTCCAAGTGTCTGCACAAACTCTTCAGCTTCAGCCTGCTTCATTTTCGGAATATATTTGACGCCTCCGGCAGCTCCGGGAACAGTAAGCAAAGTACCGATCCCCTGCTGCTCAAAGGTTTGCTTAATAATCGTTAAATCTTCACTGATCGATGATTTTGCAGATTCATACCGCTCAGAAAAAAAGGTTAGCGGTATTAACTCGTGCGGATGGGTTAACAAGTAATTTGTTAAGTCCACCAATCTGCCGCTGCGACGAAACTTCATGAACTTACCCCCAAAATCCGAATATTTTAAGATCAATATAACTTAACATACGGATTTAATCAAGAGCGTTCTGTTCGCCGATCATTCTTACCGCATAAACTTGATCGCAGAAGCCTCTTAACCCGTTATAAATTCTTTGCACCTTCGACTCATACTGAACCAGCCCAAACACAGTCGGGCCGCTCCCGCTCATTAACACGGCATCTGCGCCAAAGCGTTTCATCTGGTTTTTGATCATCGCGACTTCAGGATGCATATCAAGCGTAACAGATTCAAGCACATTGCCTAAACGGCTGCACATCTTTTGAAAACTCTTTTCCTCTATAGCCTCAATCATGCCTTGTACATCCGGATGTTCTACATCATCCAGCTTCAGCTGTCTGTATACCTCAGCAGTTGAAACACCGATTGTCGGCTTCGCTAAAATGACCCAGCAGTGCGGAGGCGTGCTGATGTGTTTAATTTTCTCACCTCGTCCTGTTGCCAGTGCAGTCCCGCCATAGACACAAAATGAAACGTCGGAGCCAATTTCCGCTCCAAGCTCAGCAAGCGTTTCTGCAGAAAGATTTAAATTCCACAGTTTGTTCAGCCCTCTGAGCGTCGCAGCCGCATCACTGCTTCCGCCGGCAAGACCGGCAGCCACCGGAATCACCTTCGTAATCATGATGGAAACTCCCTTTTTCACGTTGTATCTGTCCTTGATCAGCTTGGCAGCCTGATAAGCTAAGTTTCTTTGGTCATCAGGCACAAAACGGTTGTGGGAGGAAACCCTCACTTCATCCTCTGCCAGCTCCGTCAATTCAATCCGATCCGCTAAATCAATCGTCGTCATGATCATTTCGACTTCATGATAGCCATCCGGGCGTTTTCGGGTTACGTCAAGTGACAGATTGATCTTTGCTGGCGCTTTTTCTAAAATACGCATAGCTTTCACCTACTTCTCCATCTAAACATAAGTATGAACATTGTATCACATTTGAAGTACAGGATGAACATATCCATATTGCGGCCCATTATGTATTTATATCCAACACAAAAAACCGGGGAACGGCACGTCCCCCGGGTCACATCCTTATCGGTTATTCTGATTCTGAGCCATTTGCTGTTCGGCGATTTCAATGGCGCGCTTTACCATGTTACCGGCATCGCGGGCCCGAATTTCGCCCCAGCCGCCATTTTTGACTGTGTCATAAAAACCAAGATCTTTAGCCAGCTCATATTTAAACTCATCTGACATAACTCCACGACGTCTGCCCAAACGAAACAACCCCTTTTTTAGAAGTGATAGCCATTCGTGCACGTCACGATAATATGTGTGACTGTTTTATCTTTTGTTAAATCAGATGGAACTTTCGTTAAAATTACTGGAAACCAAAAAAGGGCAAAACAAAAAGCAGTAAACAAAAGGTTCACTGCCCGTTAAAATGCTACTGAACTTGCGGCGTCATCATTAAATGTCAGCTCAACAGTCTCAGTCAAAATATCAGCATAACTGTATGAAACTCTTTCAAACGAGTTCTCGTCTTGATCTAGTTGTATCACAAAAACAGAAGGGTACGTCTCAGCTAAAATGCCCGAACGCTCAATCGTTTTTCGGCGGCCACCGTTTGCTTTTAACGTCAGCCTTTTACCTAAATTCCCATCAAGCGATCTTTTAATATCGGACAACGTCTTCGCCATTGCATCCACCTCACTACATTTATTGTACAACACGAGCCCATTTTTGTCAAATAAAATTTAAATTATATCAACGTTAATAAGACGTTGTCAATAAAATTATTTTGACAAAATTCTATGATTCCTCAATTATTTTCCGCAAGTTTCGGTAAATTATGTATCATTATGTAAAATAAAAAACCCGCATAGATCTTCGATGCGGGTTTTCATCTGTTAATTGGACTTATAAGGCATTCCAATTCTCAGCACTCCTCTTGTTTCAATACCTCCAAGCCCTTTCTCTCTTGTCAGCGTATTACGGAGCACTTCCCATACATTGATTCGTTCCATAAATGGCGTAAAGCTGATTTTCGCGACGATATACACCGGATCAAGCGCATGGATGTTTACTCTTGATGGAGAACTCGCGAAATTTGCCCCCGCTTTTATGAGTGATTCAAAATGGGATTGGCAGGCCCCTGCAAAAATAACAAGCTGATCTAAGTGAGGGATCTTTTTTCGGGCGTTATGAACCGTTTCAACAAAGTGCTTTGAATGTCTGTACGCGTTCAAATCATCAATGCCGCCCTTTTGCTTCGAGTACGCATCATGCCCTGTTACCACCAGGATATCAGGTCGATATTTGTCGAGTAATTCTTCAATAGAAGCAGACATTTTCTTTTCATGGCAATGGATTCCGTAAACCGGCACTCCAATTTTTTTATAGACATTCAGGCATTTTTTCAGATACGCTTCATCACCGTCCAGATGAAGCACCTTGCCCGGCATATGAAAATAATGCTCCTGATGCTGATATTGGCTTGTCGCATAGTACTCCTGCTTTTCTCTGAGCAGCTTATAATCCTGGCGGAGCAATTCGAGCGATTCATTCATTCTGCTCTCATCTTTCTTTTTCCGCATCATCTGCTCATCTTTTTTCACTGCTACCAGATCAGAAAAATCCGCATCAGCAATCAGCCTGACTGCATCGCCATGCAAAATGGCGATTGAATTTCCTTTGCTTGTTTGCTCTATTCCTATAATGCGAAACAAAACATCCATTTGATAAGATTTTCTGGCTACCATATCCCCTATTTGAAATTGCACGTTCCTCACTCCACACATAGACTAAGCCTCATCATGAAAGAAAGAGCCTTGAGAAAGCGCCTTTTTTCGCTGAGTCCAAGTTTTTCTTATCATTGAATTAAAGGTCCTTCTCTAGCCTATGTAGCGGCAGTCCATGTGGTGCGCAAAACAAAAAGCCCTTTTAGAAAAGGGCTTTATACAATCCGTTAGACAGCGCTGCGAACTCCTCAATAGACAGGGATTCACCTCGGCGCTTGCCGTCAATATTTGTTTCTTCCAGCACTTGCTCAATCGTTGATTTTTGTGCTTTTCCTTCAGGCAGGTTGTTGACTAAGTTATTGAGCAGCGTTTTACGGCGCTGAGCAAAGCTTGCCTTGATTAACTGAAAGAAAAAGGCTTCGTTTTCCACGTCCACTGCCGGTCCGTCGCGGAGAATCAGCCGAATGACTGCGGAATCTACGTTAGGCTGAGGAACAAACACGGTTTTCGGAACGATCATCACCGTTTTGGCTTCTGTATAAAATTGCACCGCGATTGAAAGTGAACCGTATTCCTTAGATGAAGGGTCTGCCGCCATGCGCTCAGCCACTTCTTTTTGCAGCATGACCACAATCCCTTTAAGCGGAAGATGTTCTTCAAGCAGTTTCATGATAATCGGCGTTGTCACATAATAAGGAAGGTTGGCTACTACCATGATCTCATCACAGTCTTGAAATTGTTCTTCAATGACCGACTTGACTTCAGCCTTTAATACATCCTGATGAATGACAGTGACATTGTCGTAAGGAGATAGCGTATCTTTCAGGATCGGTAATAATCGCTGGTCAATTTCAAATGCCACGACCTTTTTCGCCCGCTTGGCGAGTTGTTCGGTCAAAGCCCCGATTCCCGGGCCGATTTCAATGACACCTGTTTTCTCCGTCACTTCCGCGTGATCGACAATTCTGTCTAAAATGTTCGTATCAATTAAGAAATTCTGTCCTAAGCTCTTTTTAAAAGAAAAACCGTATTTTTTCAGTATCTCTTTCGTTCTAATCGGTGTCGCAATGTCTTTATTCATTCTGTTCCTCCCGCATAACGGTATCGAGCGCACTCATAAAATCACTTTTTTTAATTTGAAACATTTGCAGCCGTTTTTGAAGCTGTTTGCCATTGGTATAGCCGATTTTCAATAAATCACCCAATCGTTCACGGCGGCGTTTGGCTGCAGATCCGCCAATCAGTCCGGCATGAATCAGATCCTCAGCTGAAATATCACTCGGCTGCGCTTCCATCTCTTCGTGCACGTTTTCTAAACATGCCCTAATGCTTTCAATCGATGCGTGCTCCACACCAATTCCCCGCTTGTTTTTAGGTTTGGCAAGATGCTTTGGCAAAAAAGCATGCTTACAGCCGGGTACAGCCTCAGAAATGGTTTTGCGGATCTTCTCTCCCGGGAAGTCCGGATCCGTCAAAATGATGACGCCTCTGGTCTTCTGGGCCAAACGGATTTGGTCAATCACACGATCATCGATGGCTGAACCATTTGTTTCAATTGTGTCTGCATCAACAGCCAATTTGATGCGGGCCGTATCGTCACGCCCCTCGACCACAATGATCTCTTTAATTTTCATTATTTCCTCCAAGGTAAAATAAAAACTTTTGTATATTCATGAAACTTTTTCTTATGTCGAGCGTCTAATAAGCAGAAAATACACTTTGTCTATTATAACGAAAAAAACAGAGGGCGCAAAACCCTCTGAATACATAAGTATATATTAATTTAAGATTTTAATTTTGACTGTTTTATTTCCCCATCGGTACGCCGATGATTTTTCTGGGAAAAAGACGTCTATTTTGTTCCCTTTAATCGCTGAACCAGTATCTGCAGCAATGGCATATCCATAGCCTTCAACGTGAACTTTGGAGCCTAGCGGAATAACATTTGGATCTACAGCGATAACTTTCGCATTCGGATTATTTTTCAAATTGACGCCTGTAGCTGTATGTCCTGAACAACCGCTGCAGCTTGCTGTATAAGCCGTAGATGATACAGTCATAACTTTGCCTGTTGATTCATTGCTGCGGGACACGACTGTTTTTGAATCACCGGAAGCACTGACCTTTTCAATCTTTGGACTGCTTTGCTTTGTGCCGACAGCAACCACCTTATCTTTGCTTTGTTCAGCAGTTTCTTCTTTTACAAGCTCTCTGGACACTTCTTTGCCGTTTTCTTTAACGACTTCGAAATGTTTTTTAAGCTTGCCTTCTTTTCCTTTTTGGACGACCTTTTCTATCCCTTTTTCAAGAGAAGCGTCTTCTTGCTTTTTCACATCGAACGCGATTTTCTCTTCAACTACATCGGTGACCTTTTCGATACGAGTAATTGTAATATCAGCCTTTCCTTTCGTCAGCTTTGCATCTAACGCAGGCTTGATTTCATCTTCGTCTTTTATGTTCATCTTTTGCTGTTTTAAAAAGTCAGCGACCGTAGTCGAAGTCGTCCAGATCTTCTTTTGTTTTCCTGCATCATTCACAGTAACCTGAAATGCGGGTTCTATGTTAATCTTCATGTCTTTCGAAATATCTGTATCTATTGCGGGATCAATTTGATCGTGTTCTTTTACATCAACATCTTTTTCGTCCAGTAATGCACCGACCGTTTTTGCTGTTGACCATAATGTCTTTTCTTCCCCGTTTATTGTAAGCTTCACAGGTTTTGCAGCCTCGTACACAACGTCCATATCTGCTGTTATATTTGTCTGTTTAGCAGGTGTGATCTTGTCTTCGTCTCTTGTCTTTATATCAAGCGTCTCTAAAAGATCACCGACCGTTTTTGCATGTGTGCGTATATGTTTCTTTTTGCCATTGATAGAAACTGAGACTGATTGTTTTGTCAGCTCATGAGCCGCATACGCAGTCCCGCTTCCTGCCAATAGCAAACAAGCAGCAACCAGAATGACTTTGCTTTTGCTAAGCTTTACGGAAAACAGCTTTTTCATTTTTTGTATGATGAAAAACGCCTCCTTCTCCTCGGAGAGATTATATAGAGTATCTAAAAGGCTGTCAACCCTCCCTTCTCTTTCTCCCAAAAGCTCAGTGTCTTCTTCATTATCCTGAAATACAATGAGAAACGGAAGAAAGACTTGTCGACAAACCTATCCTATGAGGAAAAGAAAGCATGTAGAACTTTTATAGAAAAACGCTGTAAGGGACAAGCTCTTACAAAAACCGCTAGCGTTTTTTGTCAGTTTATACGGAAAAGTCTTTTTGCATTTTCAGTCGTGATTGATGCAATCTCTTCGAAGGTCATTCCTTTTAATTCAGCAATTTGCTCTGCCACATATTTCACATAGCTTGGCTCATTTCTTTTCCCGCGAAAAGGATGAGGTGTGAGAAATGGACAGTCAGTTTCAATCAGCAAACGATCATTTGGTATTTCCTTCACAACTTCCTTCGGCTTCTTCGCATTTTTAAATGTCACCGGTCCCCCAAATGATAAATAAAAATTCATTTTCATGCATTCTCTTGCCACTTCCGTACTTCCTGTAAAGCAGTGCATGATTCCGCCCACGGCTTCTGCGCCTTCCTCTTTTAAAATCGTCACGACATCCTCCGTTGCATCACGGTTATGAATGATAATAGGCAGATTGACCTCTTTTGCTAAGGCGATTTGTTTTCTAAACACCTCTTTTTGAACATCTTTAGGAGATTTATCCCAATGATAATCCAGTCCCATTTCACCTATCGCTACCACTTTTTCATGAGCAGAGAGCTCTTTAATCCATGCTAAATCTTCTTCTGTCATGTCAATCGCGTCAACAGGGTGCCAGCCGATGGCTGCATAAATAAAATCATATTCCTCAATCATTTCCATCGCACGGGTAATGGTCGGTCGGTCAAAACCAACTACGACTATTCGTTCTACTTTTTCAGATTTTGCCCGCTCAATAACCTCTTCCAGATCAGTATCATATTGTTCTGCATTTAAATGTGCATGTGTGTCAAACAACATAAGCGAAAAACTCCTTTCTTGTCGAAACACAAAAGGTGTTCGACGAATTGTTACACGTGAAACACCTTTTGTTTGTCATTATTTAATTCTTGTGCCTTTCGGTAACGACTGATCGATAGATACGACTTTTAATACGCCGTCTGCCTCCCCAGCAAGGATCATACCTTGAGAAAGCTCTCCTCTCAGCTTAACCGGTTTTAGATTTGTTACACATACGAGTTTTTTCCCAACAAGCTCTTCAGGCGTATAATGCTTCGCAATACCGGATACGACTTGGCGTTTTTCAAAACCAAGATCCAGCTGCAGCTTCAATAATCGGTCTGCTTTTTTCACCGGCTCTGCTTCGATGACCTCTGCCACGCGAAGTTCTACATCCATGAATTGATCGATCGTGATTTCAGGTAAGCGATCAACCTCTTGCGGCTCTTCTTCTTTTGTTTCTTCTTTAGCTGGCGCTGAGCCCTGCATTTTCCCTTTGATGTAAGCAATTTCTTCTTCTGCCTCTAAACGAGGGAACAAAGGCTCGCCTTTTTGTACTTTTGTATCTTTCAGCTGGCCGAAAGCTGTAATGCTGTCCCAAGCTTTTAAAGCTTCATCAGTAATGCCCAGCTGCTCGAACATTTTTTCCGGTGTCTTTGTTAAGAACGGCTGAAGCAACACAGCTGAAATACGCAATGATTCAGCCAGATGATACATAACTGATTGCAGTTCTTCTTCTTTTGCCGGATCCTTCGCAAGCACCCATGGAGCTGTCTCATCAATGTATTTATTTGTGCGGCTGATGAGCTGCCATAATGTTGAAAGAGCTACCGAGAACTCCATGTTTTCCATTGCTTTCTCGTAAGCCTTCACTGTTTCTTCAGCAACTGAAGTGAGCGTTTGATCAAATTCCGTTACGGCACCTTTGTAAGAACCGATTTGTCCGTCAAAATACTTATTGATCATTGCAACCGTACGATTCAATAGGTTTCCTAAATCATTCGCTAAATCATAGTTAATCCGCTCAACAAAACCTTCCGGCGTGAAG
Organism: Bacillus inaquosorum; assembly: GCF_023238325.1. Taxonomy (NCBI): domain Bacteria; kingdom Bacillati; phylum Bacillota; class Bacilli; order Caryophanales; family Bacillaceae; genus Bacillus; species Bacillus inaquosorum. The sequence goes on along the minus strand of NZ_CP096592.1, from coordinate 46,126 downwards.
ACACCGTCAGATCCAAACGGCACTTCGCGAAGCAGGTAATAACGAAGTTCGTCTAAACCGTAGCGTTCAATTAATGTAACGGGATCTACAACGTTCCCTTTTGATTTCGACATTTTTCCGTCTTTCATTAAAAGCCAGCCATGCGCGAATACTTGCTTCGGCAGCGGCAGATCAAGAGCCATCAGCATAATTGGCCAGTAAATGGTATGGAATCGCACAATCTCCTTACCGACTAAATGAACATCGGCAGGCCAATATTTTTGATAAAGCTCATCATTTTCTGTATCATAGCCGAGTGCTGTTAAATAGTTAAATAGCGCGTCGATCCAAACATATACAACGTGCTTTGGATTTTCCGGCACCTTCACGCCCCAGTCAAAAGTGGTACGCGATACAGCCAAATCCTCAAGTCCAGGCTTGATAAAGTTGTTAATCATTTCGTTTTTGCGTGATTCCGGCTGGATGAATGTTGGGTTTTCTTCATAATATTTCAGAAGACGATCCGCGTATTTTCCCATACGGAAGAAATATGATTCCTCTTTGATCAATTCAACTGGGTGTCCGCTGTCAGGGCTTTTTCCGCCGATGACCTCTCCCTTTTCATTCCGCTCGATATCAACCAGCTGAGTTTCCGTGTAGAACGTTTCATCTGGGATACTATACCAGCCTTCATATTCATCAAGATAGATGTCCCCGTTATCAAGAAGCTTTTGAAACACCTTTTCAATCACAACTTTATGCCGTTTTTCAGTTGTACGGATAAAGTCGTCGTTTGAGATTTCAAGCTGTTTCCACAGTTTCTGAATATCTGCCGCTGCGCGATCCACATACTCCTGAGGTGTAATGTTTTCCTGCTCAGCTTTTTGCTGAATCTTTTGTCCATGCTCGTCCGTTCCCGTTAAATAGCGAACATCGAACCCTTTTAATCTTTTGTAGCGTGCCATTGCATCTCCCGCGACTGTCGTATATGCATGGCCGATATGTAATTTTCCGCTCGGATAATAAATCGGTGTTGTAATATAAAATGTATTGTTTTCTTGCGGCATCTTGAAACCTCCCAATCAGAATGTCAAAAAGCTCCCGCCCAAAGGACGAGAGCGGCGATAAGTGCAAATCATATATGATTATTATTTATATTTATCCTTTATCTATGATACCATCTTAGCCTTTAAGATCAAGAATATATACGTATGCCCTGAAAAAGAATAATTAAAATTAAAAATCTTTAATGAAAATAAAAAAAGTCTATTTATGTCGAATTTTGTCGTATATAATCAAATGAAATAAAAAACCTTGGTTCGAAAGTCTTGATTTAAAAGGAGTTTTAGTAGGATTATAGCTTTATTAAAAATTTATAAAATGCTGTTATTCCAGTAGTTTTCGAGACATTACTGACTATAAGAACTAATTCTTACAATCAATAGTAAACAAAATGATTGACGATTATTGGAAACCTTGTTATGCTATGAAGGTAAGGATTTTGTCGAATAATGACGAAGAAAAATATAATTTAAACAAATAATTATCTCTTGGGAGGAGAATGTTTATGAAATCTACTGGTATTGTACGTAAAGTTGATGAATTAGGACGTGTAGTTATTCCTATCGAATTGCGTCGTACTCTTGGAATCGCAGAAAAAGATGCTCTTGAAATTTATGTTGATGATGAAAAAATCATCCTTAAAAAATATAAACCAAACATGACTTGCCAAGTAACTGGTGAAGTTTCTGATGATAACCTTAAACTTGCAGGCGGTAAATTGGTTCTTAGTAAAGAAGGCGCTGAGCAAATTATCAGCGAAATCCAAAACCAACTTCAAAACCTTAAATAATCATTTCTTTTACAAAAAACGTTCTTGTTATGACACAAGAACGTTTTTTTATTGCTGAATATGGTAAGCATCGTACACTTCACGCTTTGGGACATTGCGATCGACTGCTGCTTTTTTAATAGCTTCTTTAGAAGTAGCGCCTTTCGAGATGTAATGCTCGACATGTTCTTTCGCGGTGAGGGTTTCCCACCATTGTGCTTCCTCATCTGATTCCTCTGCTTTACTTCCCTCTACGACAAGACAAAACTCACCACGTATCTGGTCTTCGTTTGCCCATTCGATGACTTCGGATATCGAGCCTCTGATAAACTCTTCATATTTCTTAGTGAGTTCGCGTGTTACAGCCATTTCCCGATCTCCTAATATCTCTGCCATCGCTGACAAGGTTTCCTTCAATCGGTGAGGCGCTTCATAAAAGATAATTGTTTCTCTCCGTTTTTTAAGAGCTTCAAGTTCCTTCTTCTTTTCTTTTTTCTGCCTGTTAAGAAAACCGTAAAAGAAGAAAGGCTGTGGTACAATTCCTGAAGCGATTAGGGCTGTTAATGCAGCATTTGCTCCCGGCAGCGGAACGACATAACCGCCTAACTCCGTGAAATCCTTCACGATTTCCGCTCCAGGATCAGAAATCGTCGGCAGCCCGGCGTCACTGACAAGGGCAATGTTTTTTCCCGATTTCAGCCATTCAATGATTTTGTGGCCGCTGCTTTCCTTATTATGTTCGTGATAACTAACAAGTGGTGTTTCAATTTCGTATACATGACAAAGCTTTTTCGTTTGTCTCGTATCTTCCGCAGCAATCGCATCCACTGATTTCAGCGTGTCGATCGCCCGGAATGTCATATCCTCTAAATTTCCGATTGGGGTTGGGACCAAATATAGAATCCCCATGTCCGACTTTCCATTAAAGCTCATTTGGCGCCTTAACATATACAGCCTCCTTGCTGTTCCGCTTTTCTTCTATATAAAGCTCTTTTTTCTTTCGAGTCAGTTTTTTGAAATAATATTCCGCCTGCATGGCTTCCCGTTTCGTTGTGAAAGCTTCGGCAAAAATCAATTCAACCGGACGTCTTACTTTTGTATACTTTGCGCCCTTACCATCATTATGTGTTTTTACTCGTTTCTGCAGATCGTTGGTATACCCGGCATACCAGCTATTGTCCTTACATTTCACGACGTAGAAGAAATGGTTATTTGTCTCCATATAAAATGGTCCTGATTTCTTTTGTATATTCATTTTGTTCGTCATAAACGAACAAAGGGGGAAGAATTTTTAAATCCGGACGTCCGCCTTTGATGCCTTCAACCAAGATGGTATTGGCTTCTTTCCCTTGTTTCGGGTAGACAAATTGCACACGCTTCGGTTCGATTTGATAAGCCTTCATCAGTTCAAAAATCTCCAAAAGCCGTCCCGGCCGGTGAACAAGGGCTGCCTTTCCTCCTTGCTTGAGCAGCTTGCTGCTGACTGAAATGACATCCTCCAGTGTGCAGTGAATTTCATGTCTGGCGATTCTGAGATGCTCATTCATATTTTGCTCAGTTTGCTTCGGCGTTTTAAAATACGGCGGATTGCAGGTGACAACATCATATCGATTATGTCCCAGCTTTTCCGGCATGTTTTTCAGATCATCATGTATGATCTGAATCTGATCCCGCAGCTTATTATACTCCACACTGCGAACAGCCATATCATGAAGTCTTTCTTGAATTTCAACTCCAAGAATGTCTGCTTTTGATCTTGTGCTGAGCAGCAGCGGCACAATGCCATTGCCGGTGCACAAATCAACGATTTTTCCTTTTTGAATCGGAACGTACGCAAATTTGGACAGAAGCACAGCGTCCAATGAAAAAGCAAACACTGTTGGACTTTGTATGATTTTCATGTCCTCTGCGAGCAAATAATCTAATCTTTCATCATCACGTAATGAAACCATCTTCTTATCCTTTCAGTACCTTTGAAAAAGGCTCCCGTCTTATGCGGAAGCCTTTTCCTTATTTTTTATTTAAGAATGACAGACAGAAAAGACAATCTTCTTTTCGAACGCTTCCATAGTGGACATTGCAGATATGAAATCCTTCTTGATACAGACGTGCCAGATTATCATACCCTTCCCCTATATCAGTTTGCTCTGTCTTCTGTGTTTTTGATTCTTTTTTATCAGCTTTGAACTTTTCAATCTGCTGCGTCGTATCGTCCAGCCGTTTGCGCAAATGCTTGTTTTCAAGCTGTAAATGATGATTTTCTTCAATCATCTCACCGATATGCTGCTTCAAATCCCCCAGCTGCCGGTACAGTGAGCCAATTTGTTCTTCTAAGTTAATGACTGTATCAAATAACTCTTTTTTATCCAAGGTTCCACACCTCGTTAATCTGTGGTTTGTGCGGATACGACGCCCTCTTCCAAGAGCTCTTCCCAAGTATATTCTATCACTTTTTCACGGTTTATCAGTTCCACCTGAAGCACCCGTTCCAGAATATTTAGTCCAACGACCTTCGCGGGGCCGTTTGCTGTCGTAATCATTTCTCCAATATCCGGAAGCTGCTCTTTTGCCGTCTCATACTCATCGTTCTCATATTTTAGACAGCACATCAAACGTCCGCAAAGACCTGAAATCTTCGTTGGATTTAAAGACAAGTTCTGATCCTTGGCCATTTTAATGGAAACGGGTTCAAAATCTCCAAGAAACGTTGAACAGCAAAGCATTCTTCCGCAAGGACCGATTCCTCCGAGCATTTTCGCCTCATCCCTTACTCCAATTTGGCGCAGCTCAATTCTTGTTTTAAAGATAGAAGCCAAATCCTTTACAAGCTCTCTAAAGTCTACTCGGCCGTCAGCAGTGAAGTAAAAAATAACTTTATTGCGGTCAAACGTAAATTCGACATCGACCAGCTTCATATCCAAGCCATGTTCAACCACTTTCTTTTGGCAGATATCAAATGCTGATAAAGCTTCCTGTTTATTTTCTTCTACGATGAGAAGATCGCGTTCGTCAGCCACACGTATCACTTTTCGAAGGGGCAGCACGACATCATGCTCATCCACCTGTTTATTCGCAATCACGACCTGACCGTACTCAACGCCTCTGACAGTTTCTACAATTACGCAGCTGTCATGTTCTATATGAAATCCATTTGGATCAAAATAATATATTTTACCCGCTTTCTTAAAGCGGACTCCAATTACATTGTACAAGCTTATCCCTCCTGCAACATTAACACCAAGTGCTCCATTAATCCTTGTACATTCACATTGGAATGAAGCCGTTTCTTTGCTTCTAAAACAGCAAGAATTTGATTCGTAACGCTTTGTTGTGTTGATTGTAGCGCATGCTGTTTTATTGATTGGAATAAGTCTTGATAAATCAATTTATCTTCATTTCCTATTTGGATGGACAACACATCACGATATATCAATAAGAGCATATCAAGACCCATTTCTTGATGGGTTTTTTCTTTGAAAAAGGGCATCCATTGATCTTGAATAAAGAAAAAAGCATGTCCTTTCCGCTGGTGTAGGACTTCATATAATTTTATCACTTTCGCTCTAGACTCTGCAAACTCATCATTTCGACTTAATTCGACTGCTTCCGCTACATTGTTGGTCATGTTGGCCAGAAGCCTTGCCATATGAGGCGAAACGTCCTGTTCGATTAATCTGTCTTCAATTGCTTTAGGCTGCAAAGGCTGAAAAGGAAGGGTTTGGCATCTTGAAATGATGGTATCCAATAACCTTTGGGGCTGCTCAGTGATGAGGATGGCCATTGTGTCTTTATTCGGTTCTTCTAAAAATTTCAGCAGGCTGTTCGCTGCATTTGCTGTCATTTGATCTGCGTGCGAAATAATATACAGCTTTTTATGCGATTCAAGCCCCGTCTTAGAAAACTCTTCTTGCAGCGCTTGAATTTGCGCCTTTTTGATCGACAAACCATCAGGCTGAACAAGATGGAGATCAGGGTGGTTCCCTGACTCTATCCGTTTACAGTTTCGGCAGCTCTCACAAGGCTCCGCGCCGTCCTCCAGGCAAAAAAAGCTTTTCGCAAGAAGCATCGCAGCATCAAGCTTTCCTGTTCCTTTTTTCCCCTCAAACAAATAAGCGTGTGATAATCTGTCCTTCTCAATACTATTATATAAAAGCTTCATCACTCTGGGCTGAAGCTCGGTCATTTCCTTCCAGGATATTGCCATTGTATCACTCTCTATGTGTAAAGGTTAATCAATAAACCTTTTATTTCGCCAATACGCTCCAGCAAATCAATTGCCGGTTTTTCCTGATCCATCATTTCTTCCGTAAGCTGTATCAATTTGTCATCTATTTCTTTCACAAGTCCCAGCGTTCTGCTGTTTCCGTACAGATCAAAGCTTTTCGACGTTTCATGTGAAAGACCGCTGTCTACAGCTTCTTTGACAAAACGTTTCACAAGTCCTTTAAATCTGGCTAAGTCTTTAAAATTCCGGGATTTCGTCAGTCTTTTTCCAAACGCTTCTATATCCGATAACAGCCTGGTGAGCTGATCAAATTTCAATTTGCTGCTTTGGTTTTCCATTGATGTTTTAAACGACGTTGTGATCTCAGATGTTTTCACAGAAGGAAGCTGCTTATTATCTATAAATGTACGTATATCTTTATTAATTTTCACAGTTTCAAATCCTTAAAATTGATGAAATTCATCGACTGGAAGGACAAATACTGTCGCTCCGCCAACTTCAACTTCGACTGGATAAGGGACATATGAATCAGCATTTCCGCCCATTGGAGATACAGGGGCAATCATCTGATCACGTTTCTGTCCGTTTTCTTTAATGAGACTCAATGCTTTATCGACGCGTATATCCTCGACACCAATCATAAACGTTGTATTGCCTGATTTAAGAAATCCTCCCGTCGTCGCAAGCTTTGTGACTCTAAAGTTGTGATCCGTTAAGGTTTTCAAAAGTCTGTTGCTGTCCTGATCCTGTACAACTGCCACTATCAATTTCATCTGTGAAGGCCTCCTTTAGATTGGAAACAACAATGATCTCGTTTACATTATTATATCAACTATTGGGAAACAGGTCACAATTGAATTTTTTTCAACGCTTCATTGATAACCTTTAGAACGTCCTGAACGACGAGATCTTTGGATTGGCTGGCATCAATTGAGTGAAATCTTTTCGGGAATCGCTTCATCAGCTCTTGATAACCTTCCTGTACCTTTGTATGGAAGCTTAATTTTTCTAAATCGAGCCTGTTTTTCTCCCGCGAGCCGTTTGCGTGAATACGTTGCAGGCCTACTTCCGGATCAATTGAAAAATAAACCGTTACATGGGGCATCATATCTCCGATGGCAAACTGATTAATTGACAGAACCTCATCAATCCCAAGGCCTCTTGCGTATCCTTGGTATGCGAGCGAACTGTCTATGAATCTGTCACAAAGAACCACATGCCCCTGTTCCAATGCTGGTTTTACTTTTTCAACTAAATGCTGGCGTCTTGCAGCTGAATATAAGAGAGCTTCTGTTTTCGGGTCCATTAATGTGTTGTTCTCATTCAGAATAACCTCTCGAATTTGTTCTGCTATGTCTATGCCGCCCGGCTCTCGAGTTGCTGTAACCTGAAGGCCTTCTGCTGTCAGTATGTTTTTGATTTCCTGCAGAACAGTCGTTTTTCCCGCACCTTCAGGACCTTCGAATGTAATAAATAAACCGCTCATGATTTCTCCTCTTCTATATAAACAAGTAGTTGTTTCTCTTTGATTTTCATATTCCCTTGAACATGCGTTTTCATGCTGATCAAGCGGCTGAGCTTTTGCACACTTTCTTTCGTTATTCTTTCTCCCGCCATGATCATCGGGATCCCCGGAGGATAAGGGATGATATCCTCTGCATTCAGCCGGCCTGCTGCTTCATCAAAGTCCACATATTCTTTCTTGAACGTTTGTAAGACCTTTTTTTGATATGGCAAGACAGTAACAGGCTGCGCTCCCCATTCTGCAGAAACAAACATCTGATCCGGAGGCATTTTTTCAATCTCTTCATCAATGCTTTTAATCGTTTCAACGTTTATTCTGCGTTTTCCTCCCAATGGAAGAACGAGCAGTACTTGATTTTCATCAGCAAGCTCAGTGAATATGTTGACACGCTCTAATATGTTTTGCAGCGTATATCCAGAATGGCCCCGTTTTGAACGAATCGTGAGCTTCAACGGATCCGTTATTATCCGTGGGTCGGCCGGTTTGACAGCTTCTGCATTTGTAAGTGAATCAAACGTTTGTTTAAGTGATTGTATTCGCTGCAGAATGTCAGAAAGCTTTTGTTCTTCTATAATATGCTCCACATAAGCACGGGCAATGTCTAATGAAGCCATGATCGGATAAGACGGGCTGCTGCTTTGTAATCGGGTTAAATACTCTGCCACACGATCCCGATCAATTCTGCAGCTGCTGTTGAGGTGCAAATAAGAACCCATCGTCATGGCAGGCAGCGTTTTATGAGCCGACTGAACAACAATATCTGCCCCCATTTTTAAAGCTGAGACCGGAAAAGGTTCCCCCAAAACAAAATGTGCGCCATGCGCTTCATCCACCAAAACAGGAATCCCGTAACGATGGGCCTCTGAAATAATTTCGGTTAAATCAGCACTATGCCCGTAATATGTCGGATTGGTCAGCACCAAGCCTTTCGCATCTGGATATGCTGCCAAGGCTTCTTTAATTGTATCAAGCGGAACATGCGTAGGCACATGCAACGCTGCATCAATGTCAGGTGCGAGATAAACCGGCTCAGCACCAGCCAAATCAACAGCATGAAATACAGATTTATGACAGTTTCTTTGAACTAAAATTGTATCGCCCGGTTCACAAACAGATAAAATCATTGCTAAGTTCCCGACAGTCGTACCATTCACCAGAAAAAAACTTTCCGCCGATCCATATAATTGACTGACAAGCTCTTGAGCCTCCTTAATCACCCCAGTAGGATGATGGAGATCGTCCAATCCTGCCAGTTCAGTTACATCAATGGTGAGAAGCGGATTGAATATCGACTTAGCGTCATCAAAAAAGACATCTCCATTGTGATGTCCCGGAACATGAAATGAATGAGAATTTCTTCTCGCATGCTGAATCAATGCTTTATATAAAGGTGTGTTCATTAAAACAATCCTTTGAATGTGTCTTCTTATACTTTATTATATCGTGCCTCTCACAGAACTTAAAGCTAGACTTACTGGTAACTATCTTTCCTTTATTGTAAGCAGCTTTTGCTTCAGATCGCCTTCCATCATCATGAGCTCTTCTTCTGCCTGACGGCGTTTGATTCGTCCTTCTTCTTGTATCGTCAGCGTTTCTTCAAGCGTGCTGATTAAGCTTTCCTGCACCTTTTTTAAAGTATCGATATCAACAAGGCTTCGTTCATTCGCCCGCACAGTTTCAATTGTATTGGTTTTCAACAGATCAGCGTTTTTCAGTAAAAGCTCGTTGGTTGTATCAGCTACTTTTTGCTGTGCATCTACTGCATTGCGCTGCCTTAAAAGCGTCAGCGCAATCGCTACTTGGTTTTTCCAAAGCGGAATCGCTGTCACAATGGATGACTGGATTTTTTCAGCTAACGCTTGGTTTGTATTCTGAATCAGCCTGATTTGCGGAGCGCTTTGGATTGTAATTTGCCTGCTCAGAAGCAAATCGTGCACCCTTTTATCTAACCGGTCAGCAAATTGAATAAAATCGTTTACTTCTTGAACGGCCATTTGGTTGTGCTCACTTGATTCGGCCTGTTGCTTTAGTTCAGGAATCGTTTTTGTTCTTAATTCCTCCAGCTTCAGTTCCCCTGCAGCAATATAAACATTCAGCGCGGTGAAATACTCTTTGTTTTTCTCATATAACTGCTCTAACAGCTTATTGTCACTGATTAAAGCATTTTTAGAATGCTCCAGCTTCAAGCTGATTCTGTCTATCTGTACACTTGTCTTTTGATATTTAGACAGCACCTCCTGAAGAGAATTCGATACTCTTCCAAACATGCGCGCCAAAAAACCCTTTTTCTTGGACTGAAGATCATCAGGATTTACCTGCTCCAGCTTTTTCATCAGCTCTCCAAGAATTTCGCCAATCTCTCCGACATCCTTCTTTTGAACATGATCAATCATGGTATGAGAAAAATTCAGCAGCTTAGACTGAGCTTGAGAGCCGTATAAAACAATGCTCTGCATGTTTTTATGATCGATCTGTCCAGCGAGCTGAATTGCCTTTTCCTTGTTTTCCTCAGGAAGAACATCAACAAGACGTACTTGCTGTTTCTCTGCTTTTACAGCCTCTGCCTTGGGTATCTCTATATCGCCAAAAGGGTCTGCCAATAATTCATCTATATGAAGGTCGCTTTGATCTCGGTTCATCGCTCTTACCCTCTTCCATTATTTCTTTAATGAATGCTTTGCTGCATCTAATTCAAATTGCAGGTCATCAATTTCATCACCCATTACTTGAGTTAAATCCTCCTCTACACGCTTTGTCAACTCAGCAAGTGTGATACGCGCCTCACTCAACGACATCGACAGTTCTTTGCTTTTTTTTGGATGAGATGATAGAAAGGCATACTTCTCTGTCAATTCAACAACCGAATCGAGAGTTTGATAAAAAAAGCGCTCGGCCTGATAAAACCGTTTTGGCTCTTTTTTGGTGAGAATATAAATCCTTCTGACAAGTCTCAGCATTTCTGCATTTTGTTTAAACGTTTGTATGCTCTTTGCCTGAAACAAAGCTTTCCGGAGGCGTATGATTTTCAGCCTTGCTTCCTCGAGATTTTTCTTAATGTAAGCATATTCTCTTCCTGTCAGCGCATGCTTTTTAAGAAACAACCGTCTGGTGTTCCAAATGCCAGCTGTATATACGACCACTCCTGAAGCGAGCCCATAAACAAAAGATAAAAAAAGCGACTGATTTAAACCGAAAAAGCTCAATATCCCTATGAAAACAAAAGTCGCACTGCTTGTTAAACTCCATATCAAAAAGTGAAGAAATCTCTGCATGAGATAATCGACTCCTGTGTATATACTCAGTTTTAATATTATTATCTACTACGTTCAATCCCTAAACAAGTTTCATCTTCTTTTTATTAACTCATTCCTTATGAAAGAATACAAAAAAAGACCTTTTCAGGTCTAAGAATATAATGGCGGTGTATGAATGCTCTTTAGTTTTTTTACGTAAAAGGCATAGTCAGGATCGGAAGTTGATGTAGAAATTACTTTTCTCTCACAATCTAAGCATATAAATTTCGTATAAAGATGAATGCCTCTACTCTTCTCTTGATCACAAATCAC
>NZ_CP096592.1:0-32500 GCF_023238325.1 Bacillus inaquosorum | reverse complement strand
TCCCCGCACTTTTCAACGTGCGTGGGTTCGGGCCTCCATTCAGTGTTACCTGAACTTCACCCTGGACATGGGTAGATCACCTGGTTTCGGGTCTACGACCACGTACTCATGCGCCCTATTCAGACTCGCTTTCGCTGCGGCTCCGCATCTTCTGCTTAACCTTGCACGGGATCGTAACTCGCCGGTTCATTCTACAAAAGGCACGCCATCACCCGTTAACGGGCTCTGACTACTTGTAGGCACACGGTTTCAGGATCTCTTTCACTCCCCTTCCGGGGTGCTTTTCACCTTTCCCTCACGGTACTGGTTCACTATCGGTCACTAGGGAGTATTTAGCCTTGGGAGATGGTCCTCCCGGATTCCGACGGAATTTCACGTGTTCCGCCGTACTCAGGATCCACTCAGGAGAGAACGAAGTTTTGACTACAGGGCTGTTACCTCCTATGGCGGGCCTTTCCAGACCTCTTCATCTACCTCGTTCTTTTGTAACTCCGTACAGAGTGTCCTACAACCCCAAGAGGCAAGCCTCTTGGTTTGGGCTAATCCCGTTTCGCTCGCCGCTACTCAGGGAATCGCATTTGCTTTCTCTTCCTCCGGGTACTTAGATGTTTCAGTTCCCCGGGTCTGCCTTCTCATATCCTATGAATTCAGATATGGATACCACTCCATTACGAGTGGTGGGTTTCCCCATTCGGAAATCTCCGGATCAAAGCTTGCTTACAGCTCCCCGAAGCATATCGGTGTTCGTCCCGTCCTTCATCGGCTCCTAGTGCCAAGGCATCCACCGTGCGCCCTTTCTAACTTAACCGTTAAAAAGAATCACTATGTGATATCTTGTCTTACTAATTGAATGTGATGTCTACTGTTATCTAGTTTTCAAAGAACACGTTGGTGGAGCCTAGCGGGATCGAACCGCTGACCTCCTGCGTGCAAAGCAGGCGCTCTCCCAGCTGAGCTAAGGCCCCATTATTTAAGATGGTGGGCCTGAGTGGACTCGAACCACCGACCTCACGCTTATCAGGCGTGCGCTCTAACCAGCTGAGCTACAGGCCCATCTTAACTTATTCAAGGAACAAAGTTCCTTCAAAACTAAACAAGACAGGGAACGTTCTGTTTATAAGACCCAAGGTCTTATATTCCGTAAATATCCTTAGAAAGGAGGTGATCCAGCCGCACCTTCCGATACGGCTACCTTGTTACGACTTCACCCCAATCATCTGTCCCACCTTCGGCGGCTGGCTCCTAAAAGGTTACCTCACCGACTTCGGGTGTTACAAACTCTCGTGGTGTGACGGGCGGTGTGTACAAGGCCCGGGAACGTATTCACCGCGGCATGCTGATCCGCGATTACTAGCGATTCCAGCTTCACGCAGTCGAGTTGCAGACTGCGATCCGAACTGAGAACAGATTTGTGGGATTGGCTTAACCTCGCGGTTTCGCTGCCCTTTGTTCTGTCCATTGTAGCACGTGTGTAGCCCAGGTCATAAGGGGCATGATGATTTGACGTCATCCCCACCTTCCTCCGGTTTGTCACCGGCAGTCACCTTAGAGTGCCCAACTGAATGCTGGCAACTAAGATCAAGGGTTGCGCTCGTTGCGGGACTTAACCCAACATCTCACGACACGAGCTGACGACAACCATGCACCACCTGTCACTCTGCCCCCGAAGGGGACGTCCTATCTCTAGGATTGTCAGAGGATGTCAAGACCTGGTAAGGTTCTTCGCGTTGCTTCGAATTAAACCACATGCTCCACCGCTTGTGCGGGCCCCCGTCAATTCCTTTGAGTTTCAGTCTTGCGACCGTACTCCCCAGGCGGAGTGCTTAATGCGTTAGCTGCAGCACTAAGGGGCGGAAACCCCCTAACACTTAGCACTCATCGTTTACGGCGTGGACTACCAGGGTATCTAATCCTGTTCGCTCCCCACGCTTTCGCTCCTCAGCGTCAGTTACAGACCAGAGAGTCGCCTTCGCCACTGGTGTTCCTCCACATCTCTACGCATTTCACCGCTACACGTGGAATTCCACTCTCCTCTTCTGCACTCAAGTTCCCCAGTTTCCAATGACCCTCCCCGGTTGAGCCGGGGGCTTTCACATCAGACTTAAGAAACCGCCTGCGAGCCCTTTACGCCCAATAATTCCGGACAACGCTTGCCACCTACGTATTACCGCGGCTGCTGGCACGTAGTTAGCCGTGGCTTTCTGGTTAGGTACCGTCAAGGTACCGCCCTATTCGAACGGTACTTGTTCTTCCCTAACAACAGAGCTTTACGATCCGAAAACCTTCATCACTCACGCGGCGTTGCTCCGTCAGACTTTCGTCCATTGCGGAAGATTCCCTACTGCTGCCTCCCGTAGGAGTCTGGGCCGTGTCTCAGTCCCAGTGTGGCCGATCACCCTCTCAGGTCGGCTACGCATCGTTGCCTTGGTGAGCCGTTACCTCACCAACTAGCTAATGCGCCGCGGGTCCATCTGTAAGTGGTAGCCGAAGCCACCTTTTATGTTTGAACCATGCGGTTCAAACAAGCATCCGGTATTAGCCCCGGTTTCCCGGAGTTATCCCAGTCTTACAGGCAGGTTACCCACGTGTTACTCACCCGTCCGCCGCTAACATCAGGGAGCAAGCTCCCATCTGTCCGCTCGACTTGCATGTATTAGGCACGCCGCCAGCGTTCGTCCTGAGCCAGGATCAAACTCTCCGATAAAGTAGTTTGACTGACTACGCACATCGCTGTGCGATTTATTTAAAAATGAATTAACAGGTACGTTTTGCCTTGTTTAGTTTTCAAAGAACTTTGTTGCCGCTCTTTAAGCGACTTTATAATCATAACATTTTCTATCGCTATCGTCAACAACTTTTTAATGATTTCTTTTCAAAAAAGTAATTCGTCATCAGCGACGTATATTAGAATAACACCCTCGGCTATCAAAGTCAATATATAATATCAATTAAATGATAAATTGCTTAATGACAACTAACGCAGCTATTCCCGGTATTCCTAAAATTCCGCTGATAGCTGTAGTGACAATATTAATTGGCACATGAATGCCAAGACTGCCGCCAAACATATTTACACAAACCAGCAGCAAAGCACCTGCAACAAATTTAACAGCTGTAATGCCAATCCACTTTAAAGGCTTTGCTGCTGAACCTGATAAAAAAAGAAGAATAACCAGTCCTAAAATAATCCCTATAATAAAAATAGGCTCCATGAATCTTCTCATCTCCTTTGCTTGTTCTAGTACAAGCTTATGAGAAGATCCAGGAGTTTAGACCACTTACTTCCACCTGCTGATTTTTAAATTTCGCTGCTTTGCTTCCCTCAAGTAAAAAAAATACTTTGCTTCAGCTACTTTTAGTTCGTATAACACTTCAGCAGACGGTTCTAAGCTTTTTTCAACCAGCTTTTTCTGCCTGTTCCACTCTTCCTTTTGCTTAAAAAGCTGCTCGGTTAGTTTTTCATCAAACTCTCTTCTCAATGTTTTCTTGCGAAGAAAACCCATGGATCGCTTTTTCCTCCTTACAATTCACGTCTTCCTTCAAGTGCTTTAGAAAGAGTGACCTCATCCGCATATTCCAAATCGCCGCCGACGGGCAGTCCGTGGGCAATACGGGAGAGCTTAATACCAGACGGCTTCAGGAGCCTTGATATATACATCGCCGTTGCTTCCCCTTCTATATTAGGGTTTGTCGCGAGAATCACTTCTGTCACTTGATCATCCTGTAATCGTTTTAACAATTCTGGTATTTTAATATCCTCCGGTCCGATGCCGTCCATTGGAGAAATGGCGCCGTGGAGAACGTGATACTGTCCATTGTATTCCTTCATTTTCTCCATAGCGATAACATCCTTAGGGTCTTGCACAACACAGATAATAGACTTATCCCTGCGCGTATCTTCACATATATAGCAAGGGTCCTGATCTGTAATATGCCCGCAAACTGAACAATATGTCAGGTTGCGTTTCGCATTTACTAATGCTTTCGCAAAATCTAATACCACATCTTCTTTCATACCTAGAACAAAAAAAGCCAGACGAACCGCTGTTTTCGGTCCGATCCCTGGCAATTTCATAAAGCTGTCAATCAGCTTTGATATTGGTTCAGGATATTGCATGTTCTTTTATCCCCCTAGAATAAACCTGGCATGTTCATTCCCTTTGTAAATTGACCCATTGTTTCGTTTGTGATCTCGTCAACTTTTTTCAAAGCTTCATTCGTTGCAGCAAGCACTAAATCTTGAAGCATGTCGATATCTTCCGGATCAACGACTTCCTCTTTAATGATGACATCCAGGATTTCTTTTTGGCCGTTTGCTTTTACTGTTACCATACCGCCGCCCGCAGTTCCTTCAACAACCTTTTCTGCAAGCTCTTCTTGAGCCTTCGCCATGTCCTTTTGCATTTTTTGCATTTGTTTCATCATTTTTTGCATATTTCCCATTCCGCCACGCATAGCATTCACTCTCTTTCATTTTGTTAGTCTTTTATTTCAATTAAATCCGCTCCGACAAGCTTTTTCGCCTCGGCAATCAGCGGGTCTTCTTCAGCCGGTTCATTTGATCCTTCATTTTCCTGCTGATGATCTACTAAAAATTCTTCTCTTATTTTACCCCATTGTTCTTCTGGAACGCCAATCAAATCCATTCTTTTTCCGAGCATCGATTCTAAAATCTGCTCAAGATTGGTCCGGACTCCGTTATTATCCTCGGCGACCATTTTACAATGAATTTCATATTTGAATTTCAGAACAAATGCCGCTGAGGCGGCTGCCACAGGTTCACTGTCATTCAGCAAAGCGGCATGTGACACTTTGTTTTGCTGTTTGAGATGAGCAAGAAGCTTGCCCCAGCTGTTTCTGAGCAGGTCAAGATCCGGTCTCGTAGCTTCCTTTAGAATTTCATGAATTCTGCCTACTGGTGCTTTGTAATTGGATTTCCCGCCCTTTGGCACACGCGGCGTTTCTTTTTTCGGGCTTTCCGCCGCTGCTTTGATACCCGTTGTTTTAAGCCGCTCCACTTCCTGCTCGAGCTGCTGAATTTTTTTCATCAGCATATCGACTTCAGGCAGGTCAGCAGTTGATTGATGAGACGTTTGACAAATCTTCACCACTGCCACTTCAAAAAAGATACGGGGATGATTTGTCCATTTCATTTCTTGGTGGCTCTTGTTCAGAATATCAATCATTTCATATATGGCCTGTGCCGGAATTTGTTCGCTTAGTCCCCGGAACGTTTCATCAACTTTTACTTTTTCAAGCACCCCTTCTAAGCCAGGGGCTGTTTTGTACAGCAGCATGTCCCTGAAATAGAAAATCATATCCTCTATCAGCTTAGCCGGATCTTTCCCTTGCTGAAGCAGTTCATTTAATGTTTCCAGTGCGTCAGAAACGTTTTTATCATGCAGGGATTGTGCAAGCTTTCCTATATATAATTGAGAAACAGCTCCCGTAATCAAAAGCGCATCCTCGACTTTCAGGACATCACCGCTGAATGATACCGCCTGATCAAGAAGGCTCAAAGCATCCCTCATACCGCCATCTGCAGCACTTGCAATGATATCAAGTGATCCCTCTTCCACTTGCAGCTGTTCGGCATCAACGATTTTATTCATACATCCGACAATCGCTTGGGATGTAATTCGTTTAAAATCAAAACGCTGACATCTGGAGATAATGGTTAAAGGAATTTTGTGCGGTTCGGTTGTTGCTAAAATGAAAATACAATGCTCGGGCGGCTCTTCTAATGTTTTTAGCAATGCATTAAAGGCGCCGATAGAAAGCATATGTACCTCATCTATGATATATACCTTATATGTGACGGCCGACGGGGCAAACTTCACTTTATCGCGAATGTCACGAATCTCATCAACACCGTTGTTTGAAGCGGCGTCAATTTCTATGACATCGGATATTGACCCGTTTGTTATCCCTTTACAGGCCGCACATTCGTTGCATGGCTCATCAACAGGAGCATGTTCACAGTTGACAGCCTTGGCAAATATTTTGGCTGCACTGGTTTTTCCCGTTCCTCTTGGCCCGGAAAACAGATAGGCGTGAGAAAACTTTTTTTGCAAAAGGGCATTTTGCAGCGTTTTTGTAATGTGTTCTTGTCCAACCACATCTTCAAAGCGCTGAGGCCTGAATACTCGATATAAAGCTTGGTAACTCACGGGTTTGCCCTCCTCCGTTATTCATCATTCCCATTATACATGAACCTTGTTTCGATTCCAAAAGCTCTTTTTACATAACAAAAAACTCACCTAATGATAGGTGAGTCTGAAAATTTGATGATTGATTTACCGTGCACCTTCTGTCGATTCGCTACCCTAAGCGTTACTTAAGCAGTTAGCTCGGCCCAGGCAACCCTGCGGCACATGAGAGGTTTCACTTAATGCTGCTTCCTTCCGGACCTGACATGGTTCATGAATTCCCATTGCGCAGGACCCAAACGTCAACACCACTTACTTAAGGCAGACCTTAAAGTAAACGAACCTCGAGAAGGGATTCGGCCCTGCTAGAGCGGATTGCAGGTACAGGGCACCGCTACCTCCCCGCTTAGCACGGCAAAATAAATATCAAATTTTATATCGCATCTATTGCGATGCATACATAAGTATATCGTTTCCCCCTAAAAATTGCAACCGGACTACTCAGACAAGTTTTTCCTGAAGGCTTTCTTCTTTTTTCGCAGTTCTCTAAAAAACGAACTGAGCATTCCTCCGCATTCCTCCTCAAGCACCCCGCTCACCACTTCAGCCTGGTGGTTAAAGCGCTCTTCCTGCAAAAGGTTCATAAGCGTGCCTGAACAGCCGCCTTTAGGGTCAAATGCACCAAATACCACTTTTTCCACTCGAGAAAGCACGACGGCACCGGCACACATCGGACAAGGCTCAAGCGTCACATAAAGAGTTGCCCCCTCCAGCCGCCACGTTCCCAGCGCTTTACACGCTTCATCAATCACAAGCATTTCCGCATGAGCGATTGACCGCTGCTCCGTCTCTCTTAAATTATGTGCACGCGCTACGATTTCATCATTGACGACAAGCACGGCGCCGATTGGCACTTCACCTTTCTCTTCAGCTTTTTTCGCTTCTTTAATTGCTTCTTTCATATAAAGTTCATCTTGTGTCATAAGGATAAGCTCTCTTTTCAAAGTTTTTTCATTGCCTAAAAAGGCTACATATTAACTATAACTGAAACGGAAAGGAGACTGTCGATTGTCCAAAGCAGACACAGCCCTTCTCATTGTAGACATGATCAATAATTTTGAATTCGATATGGGAGAAAGCCTCGCTAAAAAAACAGAAAAAATCGTTCCTCACATTTTATCATTAAAGGAGCATGCGAGACAAAACGACTGGCCGATTATTTACATTAATGATCATTACGGACTTTGGCAAGCTGATATTAAAAATATTCAGCAAGAATGCACGAATGAAAGAAGCAAGGACATCATCAGACAAATAGCTCCGGAAGATGCTGATTATTTTTTAATTAAACCGAAGCATTCCGCCTTTTACGAAACAGCACTTCACACTCTCCTTACCGAATTGCAGGTGAAGCATATTTTCTTAACAGGTATAGCCGGTAACATATGCGTGCTGTTTACCGCTAATGACGCTTACATGAGGGAATACAGCATCACGATACCTAAGGACTGCATTGCCTCAAATCGTGACGAAGATAACGAATTTGCCTTGACCATGATGGAGAATGTTCTTTTCGCGGAAATTACGACGGAGGAACAAATTACAGAAAAATAAACATGATCGGCGTTTTTCTTTCATACATTGGATAGCGATATGAAAGGAGGCGTTTTTCATTCAAATTTATGTGGTGAAACAAGGCGACACTCTTTCTGCTATCGCTTCACAATACAGAACAACTGTAAGTGAAATCACAGAAACGAATGAAATACCGAATCCCGACAGCCTTGTCGTCGGACAAACCATTGTCATTCCAATAGCTGGCCAGTTCTATGATGTTCAACAAGGTGATACCCTGACATCCATCGCGCAACAATTTAATACAACGGCAGCCGAGCTCGCCAGGGTTAATCGCATCCAGTTAAATACCGTGCTGCAGATTGGTTTCCGCTTATACATCCCTCCCGTTCCTAAACGAGACATCGAATCAAATGCTTATTTGGAACCCCGCGGAAATCAAGTCAGCGAAAATCTCCAGCAGGCGGCCAGAGAAGCGTCGCCCTACTTAACGTACCTTGGCGCATTCAGTTTCCAGGCACAGCGTGACGGAACCTTAGTCGCACCGCCTTTAACGAATTTAAGAAGCATTGCAGAGAATCAAAACACGGCATTGATGATGATTATAACGAACCTAGAAAACCAGGCATTCAGCGATGAACTCGGCCGGATCCTTTTGAACGACGATACTGTAAAAAGAAGACTTTTAAATGAAATAGTCGAGAATGCAAAAAGATATGGTTTCTATGATATTCATTTTGACTTTGAATATTTGCGGCCTCAGGATAGAGAAGCCTATAATCAATTTCTCCGTGAAGCAACGGATCTTTTCCATCGAGAAGGCTTAGAAATATCTACAGCGCTTGCCCCAAAAACAAGCGCAACACAGCAGGGCAGATGGTACGAAGCCCATGATTACAGAGCCCATGGCCAAATTGTCGACTTTGTTGTTCTCATGACATATGAATGGGGCTATAGCGGCGGGCCGGCTCAAGCCGTTTCTCCAATCGGGCCTGTTCGGGATGTCATAGAATATGCTTTGACTGAAATGCCTGCGAATAAAATTGTCATGGGCCAGAATTTATATGGGTATGACTGGACGCTGCCATATACAGCTGGCGGAACTCCGGCAAGAGCAATAAGCCCTCAGCAAGCCATTGTCATTGCCGATCAAAACAATGCAGAAATTCAGTATGACGAAACCGCTCAAGCCCCTTTCTTCCGCTATACTGATGCAGAAAACAGAAGACACGAGGTATGGTTCGAGGATGCCCGCTCGATCCAAGCAAAATTCAATTTGATTAAAGAGCTGAATTTAAGAGGCATCAGCTATTGGAAGCTGGGTCTTTCCTTCCCGCAAAACTGGCTGCTGCTGTCTGATCAATTTAATATTGTCAAAAAGACGTTTCGATAATTTGGAAACGTCTTTTTTTCATGGGGGCGCCCAAGGGTTGTGATACAATATGAAGGTCGGTAACTGACGAACGTTTTTCAGAAATAAGGAGGATTCCGATGAATGCAGCCCCTTTTATTGCAATAGAAGGTCCTATCGGGGCAGGAAAAACTACCCTCGCGACGATGCTCTCACAAGAATTTGGATTCCCTATGATTAGTGAGATTGTTGAGGATAACCCGTACCTTGATAAGTTTTATGACAATATAGAGGAATGGAGCTTCCAGCTTGAAATGTTTTTTCTTTGTCACAGATACAAACAGCTTGAAGACACCAGTGATCACTTTTTAAAAAAGGGACAGCCTGTGATAGCTGATTATCACATTTATAAAAATGTGATTTTTGCGGAACGTACCCTGTCTCAGCATCAGCTGGAAAAATATAAAAAGATTTATCACCTGCTAACGGATGATCTGCCAAAGCCGAATTTCATCATTTACATAAAGGCTAGTCTGCCCACATTGTTACACCGCATTGAAAAACGCGGACGCCCCTTTGAGAAAAAAATTGAAATAAGCTATTTAGAGCAGCTGATCGCAGATTATGAAGTCGCCATCAAACAGCTGCAGGAATCAGATCCTGAACTTACAGTGTTAACCATAGATGGCGATTCTAAAGATTTCGTTTTGAATAAGAGCGACTTTGAACGCATTGCCGCCCATGTAAAGGAGCTTATCGTATGAAGGAACATCATATCCCTAAAAATTCAATTATCACAGTAGCAGGAACAGTAGGTGTCGGAAAATCGACTTTAACAAAAGCTTTGGCTAAACGGCTTGGATTTAAAACCTCTCTGGAGGAAGTCGATCATAATCCATACTTAGAAAAGTTCTATCATGATTTTGAGCGTTGGAGCTTTCACCTGCAAATCTATTTCTTAGCTGAGCGATTCAAAGAACAGAAAACGATTTTTGAAGCCGGCGGAGGATTTGTACAGGATCGTTCTATTTATGAAGACACAGGTATTTTCGCGAAAATGCATGCTGACAAAGGGACAATGTCAAAGACTGATTATAAAACTTACACAAGCCTTTTCGAAGCAATGGTGATGACACCGTATTTCCCACACCCAGATGTATTGATTTATTTAGAAGGAGATCTGGAGAACATTTTAAACCGAATTGAAGAACGCGGCCGTGAAATGGAGCTTCAGACAAGCCCCTCTTACTGGGAGGAAATGCATACACGCTATGAAAACTGGATAAGCGGTTTTAACGCCTGCCCTGTTCTAAAGCTTCGCATTGAGGATTACGATCTGCTGAACGACGAAAGCTCGATTGAAAACATAGTAGATCAAATCGCTTCAGTTATTCATGAAAATCAAAAAAAGTGAATCTCAACTGAGATTCACTTTTTCATTATAATAAAAAATCCGCTGCACCGAACGCAACGGACAAAACAATCTCCAATATATGCTTGTGTTTCATTAGATTAAAATCAATATGGCGGAGGAAGAGGGATTCGAACCCCCGCGGGCTTTGACACCCCTGTCGGTTTTCAAGACCGATCCCTTCAGCCGGACTTGGGTATTCCTCCGTATCGACAAGACTTACTATATCATGAATGTTCTTATATGGTCAAGCATTTTTAAAAACTTTTTTTGTTTTTATAAAAATGTCCTGTCTACACAGGCAAAAAGGCGCACCTGGTCAGGCACACCTTTTCACAATTTTATGGTTTTATTACTTCTCTATTTCCCATATAAGGGCGAAGTACTTTTGGAACAACAACGCTTCCGTCTTCCTGCTGATAATTTTCTAAGATAGCGGCAACTGTTCTTCCAACCGCCAGACCTGAACCATTCAGTGTGTGTACATGCTCTGGCTTGCCTTTCGCTTCACGTCTGAAACGAATGTTCGCACGTCTTGCCTGGAATGCTTCGAAGTTGCTGCAAGAAGAGATTTCACGATATGTGTCTTGGCTTGGAATCCAAACTTCGATATCGTATTTTTTCGCAGCCGTAAAGCCTAGATCACCCGTACACATGCTCATGACACGGTATGGAAGCTCAAGCAGCTGAAGAACTCGTTCTGCTTGGTTTGTAAGCTTCTCTAATTCTTCATAAGAATCTTCAGGCTTCACAAACTTCACAAGCTCAACTTTATTAAATTGGTGCTGACGGATTAATCCGCGTGTATCGCGCCCTGCTGAACCAGCTTCAGAACGGAAGCAGGCACTGAATGCCGCATAGTTAATCGGCAGGCTGTCACCTGAAAGGATTTCATCGCGATGCATGTTTGTAATCGGTACTTCCGCAGTCGGAATTAAGAAGTAATCTTCTTCTCTGATTTTAAACGCATCTTCTTCGAATTTAGGAAGCTGACCCGTTCCCGTCATGCTTGCGCGGTTTACCATATAAGGCGGGATCACTTCAGTATAGTTATACTCATCTACATGCAGATCAAGCATAAAGTTATAAAGCGCACGCTCCAGACGAGCACCTAAACCTTTATAGAACACGAAACGGCTTCCTGTTACCTTTGCAGCACGTTCAAAATCAAGAATACCCAGCTCATCTGCAATATCCCAGTGCGGTTTCGGCTCATAAGCAAATGAAGGCTTTTCACCCCATTTACGCACTTCTATGTTGTCGTCTTCTGTTTCACCGACAGGGACAGACTCATGCGGAATGTTTGGAATTGAAAGAAGAATGGTATCAAGCTCAGCTTCCACTGTTCTTAATTCTTCATCAAGTTTTTTAATTTCCTCGCCGACTTCACGCATTTCTTTAATAATGTGATCCGCGTCTTTTTTCTCACGCTTCAGCACAGCAACCTGCTGAGATACTTCATTTCGTTTTCCCTTTAACTCTTCAACTTTACCGATAAGCTCTCTTCGTCTATCGTCCAGCGCCTCAAACTTATCAAAATCAGTTAAGTCTTCGCCTTTGTGTACAAGCTTTGCCTTAATTTCTTGAAAATTTGCTCTCAGCATTTTCGTATCAAGCATGCGAAACACTCCTTTTATTGAATTTGTCGAAAATAAAAAGAGCCCTCATCCCCATAAAGGGACGAGAGCTCTCGCGTTGCCACCCTGATTGAAAACAAGTCAAAGACTCGCTTTCCACTTTCACACATAACGGTTATCCCGTAAATGCCTACTTGTTTCAGCATTTCGCTCAAGGATGGATTCAGACAGCATCTTTCACCGATTCGCACCAACCATCGGCTCTCTTAGAAAGAGAGGCTTCCTACTAGTTCCTATCAACGCTTTTCGATCTTTATTTGTGCTTATAATGTACTATAAGTTTCCACAGCTTTCAACTGTTTTATACAAGTGCTTTTTGCTTGTATTCCTCAACCATTTGAACAAACAGCTGTGTCACTCGGTGATCTTCTGTCAGCTCCGGATGGAACGAGCAGCCCAGGAATTGATCCTGTTTAGCAGCTACAATACGACCATTATGCTCCGAAAGAACTTCAACATTTTCACCAGCTTCTAAAATATGCGGCGCACGGATGAATACCCCTGTAAAAGGCTCGTCCAGGCCTTTGATTGTTAAATCAGCTTCAAAGCTGTCAACCTGCCGGCCAAACGAATTGCGTTCAACAACCACATTCAGCAGACCTAAATGAGGATTATCTGAGCCAGCAATTTCTTTTGCTAATATAATTAATCCGGCGCATGTCCCAAACATCGGTTTTCCCTGAGCAGCAAATTCACGAAGCGGCTCCATGAATTGATACGTATCAATCAAACGGCGCATCGTCGTACTCTCACCGCCCGGCAAAATCAACCCGTCGATTTCGTTCAGCTGCTCCGGACGTTTAACGACAAGACCAGCCGCGCCGCATGCTTCAATTGCATGGATATGCTCTCTAACTGCTCCTTGAAGTCCTAATACTCCTATTGTTAACATGTCAGCAGCGCTCCTATATTCTTACCAGCCGCGTTCTTGCATACGCTGTTCTGGAAGTAAGTTTGAGATTTCAATCCCTTTCATTGCAGTACCAAGCTCTTTTGAAAGCTCAGCGATCAATTTGTAATCAGTGTAGTGAGTTGTTGCTTCCACAATTGCTTTCGCAAACTTAGCAGGGTTGTCTGATTTGAAAATACCAGAACCAACAAATACTCCGTCAGCACCAAGCTGCATCATGAGCGCAGCATCAGCAGGAGTGGCTACGCCGCCAGCAGCAAAGTTAACGACAGGAAGCTTACCGTCTCTTTTAATTTGCACAAGAAGCTCGTAAGGAGCACCTAAGTTTTTCGCTTCTGTCATTAATTCATCATCACTCATCGCAACTACTTTGCGCACTTGTGCGTTTACTTTTCGCATATGGCGAACAGCTTCAACAATGTTGCCTGTTCCAGGCTCGCCTTTCGTACGAAGCATAGAAGCACCTTCAGCAATACGGCGTGTTGCTTCACCAAGATCACGGCAGCCGCAGACGAAAGGAACTGTGTATTCATTTTTATTTAAATGAAATTCTTCGTCAGCCGGAGTCAGAACTTCACTTTCATCAATATAGTCAACACCCATAGCTTCAAGCACACGCGCTTCAACAATATGTCCGATACGCGCTTTTGCCATTACCGGGATAGATACTGCATTCATTACTTCTTCCACGATTGTAGGGTCAGCCATACGGGCAACTCCTCCAGCCGCGCGAATATCAGCTGGTACACGTTCTAGCGCCATTACAGCGACAGCTCCAGCCTCTTCAGCAATTTTCGCTTGTTCCGCATTGATGACGTCCATGATGACGCCGCCTTTTTGCATTTCTGCCATTCCGCGTTTTACGCGTTCAGTACCTGTTTGAGCCATTTCTTGGTCCCCCTAATCAAGGTATAGTGTATGATTTCTAATCCTTATTGTATCCTAGAAATCCAATAATTCATATGGATATATATCATTTTATTCGGTTTTTAGCGCTTTGAAAAACATTTTTTTATTAAAAATTGGGTTTTTTCAGTATATTAAGCGAAAGAGCCCTAACATACATCAGAGCTCTTTCAATTGATTAAAACCAGCCGGTTACCGTATCAACAATACTTCCCCAAATGCCGGCGAAAAATCCGCCGATACTGCGCATTGTCAGAACAAACCAGTTTGCTTTTTCTACATTTTCTTTTGTAACAAGGTCAACGCCAGCTAGATTGCTGTTAAGGAATCCGTAATCCTTTTCATCACCTGTATATTCTGCAGTCAGTTTCCCAACCTTCGTTCCTTTTTTTACAGGAGCAGTTAAGGTGTCTTTATTTAGTGTGACTTTCGCTTTGTAATTCTTTTCTTCGCCATTTTTGACAGGAAGAGAGAACGCCTTGTTTGTTACAATGCCTACTTCTTTCTCTTTACCCTTATCAACTGAAATCGTTTTATGGCCTTTTACTTGATCGCCTTCAGCATAAATTTCTTTCATGGAGAAATTGTCGAAAGCATAATCGAACATTTTTTTCGTTTCATCGAAACGGCCTGTATGTAGGTTGCCTTTTGCGTTTAATACAACAGTAATAACACGCATTCCGTTGAGTTCAGCTGTTCCTGTGAAGCATGAACCCGCAGAGTCAGTAGAGCCTGTTTTCAGTCCGTCTACAGTCGCTTTTTTATACTCACTGACGAGCCCTTTCAGCATGAAGTTCCAGTTCGGCATGTCCATTTCATCATCAGTGCCTTTTCTGAACTTTGTTTTAGCGATACTGGAAGTCTCCAGAATCTCAGGGTAGTCAGTAATCAAGTGATCCGCAAGAATCGCCATGTCCTTAGCAGAAACTTCACTTTCTTCATCTGCACTTGTCCCCTCAGGCTGCTGCCCGTGAAGATCTTTGTTTTCAAGACCTGTTGCGTTAACAAATTTGTAATCTGTTAAACCTAGTTCTTTCGCTTTTGCATTCATTTTTTCAACAAACTTAGTTTCACTGCCCGCAACGACTTCCGCAATCGCGATAGCCGCGGCATTTGCAGAATAAATTGCTGTAGCTTGATATAGTTCTTTTACTGTGTATTTCCCGTCTTTCCGAAGAGGAACGTTTGATAAACTGTTATCTTGGGAAATCTCATACACATAGTCATCAGGCGTATAGGTTTGGTCCCATTTCACTTTACCTTCATCAATTGCTTCTAATAACAGATACTCTGTCATCATTTTTGTCATGCTGGCAATCGGCAGTCTCTGATCTGCATTTTTACTGTACAAAATTTTACCTGAAGAAGCTTCGATCATAATAGCAGCTGATGCATTGACATCAATTGGATCACTGGCTGCTTTTGCTTTTGACATTGGAGCCAGACAAGTGACAGCTAGTGTTAACACAACCAATGACATCAATAACTGTTTACATTTCTTGATGTTCAATCGTACGACCTCCGTATTTCATTTTCTTCATCTATAATTAAGCCGTTAAGGACATTTTCAATGCACAACAGTATAAATTTTATCATAATCAGTATAAAAAAAATAGACAGAGTCAGAGACCCTGTCAAATGTTTTTAATTTGTAACAATTTATTATGAAATTGTATAGTTCGGAGATTCTTTTGTAATCTGTACGTCATGCGGATGGCTTTCACGAAGCCCTGCGCCAGTCATGCGGATGAACTGAGCTTCTTCTCTTAAAGCTCGGAGATCTTTGGATCCGCAATATCCCATACCAGAACGAAGTCCGCCGACTAGCTGATAAACTGTTTCTTCAACTGGTCCTTTATAAGGTGTGCGTCCTTCAATTCCTTCAGGAACGAATTTTTTGTTTTCTTCTTGGAAGTAACGATCTTTACTTCCTTTTTCCATTGCAGCAACCGATCCCATGCCGCGGTATACTTTAAATCTTCTGCCTTGGTAGATTTCAGTTTCACCAGGGCTTTCTGACGTACCTGCAAGCAAGCTTCCAAGCATAACAGCATGTCCGCCGGCTGCCAATGCTTTAGTGATATCGCCAGAGAATTTAATTCCGCCGTCTGCGATGATTGTTTTGCCGTGTTTCCTTGCTTCAGTCGCACAATCATAAATAGCTGTGATCTGCGGAACACCGACACCTGCTACCACACGTGTTGTACAAATTGAACCAGGTCCGATTCCAACTTTGACAACGTCTGCCCCAGCTTCGATAAGCGCTCTTGTCGCTTCAGCTGTTGCCACGTTTCCAGCAATAATGTTTAATTGAGGATATGTTTCACGGATCTTTGTTACTGTGTTTAATACGCCTTGAGAATGTCCGTGAGCTGTATCGATAACAATAACATCA
The DNA here is from genome assembly GCF_023238325.1 of Bacillus inaquosorum. Taxonomy (NCBI): domain Bacteria; kingdom Bacillati; phylum Bacillota; class Bacilli; order Caryophanales; family Bacillaceae; genus Bacillus; species Bacillus inaquosorum. The sequence continues at coordinate 16,166 of NZ_CP096592.1, read as the reverse complement.
ACATTGGCTTCAACAAGCTTTTTGACGCGAGTCATTGTATCGCCAGTTACGCCAACTGCCGCACCAACGATCAGGCGGCCGTGGATGTCTTTAGATGAGTTCGGGAACTCAATGACTTTTTCAATGTCTTTAATTGTGATAAGACCTTTTAATTTATTCTGGTCATCAACGAGAGGAAGCTTTTCAATTTTATGTTTCTGCAAAATCTTTTCAGCTTCATCCAGAGTCGTTCCTACAGGTGCAGTAACAAGCTCTTCTTTCGTCATGACATCGCTGATTTTCATTGAGTAGTCAGAAATAAAACGAAGATCACGGTTTGTAATAATTCCTACAAGCTTTTGGTCTTCTTCGTTATCTACAATCGGAACACCGGAAATTCTGTATTTACCCATCAAGTGCTCCGCATCAAATACTTGGTGATCAGGAGTTAAAAAGAAGGGATTTGTGATAACGCCGCGCTCAGAACGCTTTACTTTATCAACTTGTTCAGCCTGCTGTTCAATGGACATATTTTTATGAATGATGCCCAAGCCGCCCTGTCTAGCCATTGCAATTGCCATTGCTGATTCTGTTACAGTGTCCATACCTGCGCTGATGACAGGAATATTCAGCTTTAACGTTTTTGTAAGTTCTACAGATAAATCCACATCACGCGGAAGTACCTCTGACTTAGCTGGTACAAGCAGCACATCGTCAAACGTTAAGCCTTCTTTTGAAAATTTACTTTCCCACATTAGTAAATCCCCCTCTTTTCGGCAAAATATTATATGTAGATTATCAACTAGCCAAGAGCATGTCAAGGAAGCGGAAAAGAGTTGAAATATTTAGATAACGGAAAGGATTAAGAAATACATATGACATATCATGAGTGGAAAGACTTAGCGCTATTTTATTCCGTTGAATCAACCCAGAAATTTCTAGAGAAAGTGTATATCTTAAACGGTATTGACGATGCGAAAAAGAACTCTTTTAAAAACAGTGAACGGTTTATTTATTTCTTAAAGCATGCCGAATCGTTTTATAAACAAGCCTCATATTCCCCTTTAGAAATCAAACCGATTCTTTTATTTTACGGAATGGCACAGCTTATCAAAGCATGTCTAATTACACGGGATCCTCATTATCCAAGCCATACATCAGTACTGGCACATGGCGTAACAACAAGAAAGCGAAAGAAACAGAATTATTGTTTTAGCGATGATGAAGTAAAAATACAACGGAACGGCCTATGCATACATTTCATGAAACACTTATTCGGACAATCGGATATAGTAGATGAACGGTACACCATGAAAAAATTATTAATGGCGATTCCAGAACTAAGTGATACTTTCTATTTTCAGCAGAAAGAACGTTTTATGACAAAAGTTGAGAAGGAAAAGGACAGGATTTCTGTACCAGAGGATGTGGTCATCAATTATAAAATGTCTGATGCAAGATTTGCCGAATATATGTCCCACCATTTTCAATGGTCTTTTGAAAAGAAAAATGAACACGAGCTGCTGTTTGAAATTTCATCGCAAGACATGAAGCCATGGACATCAATCAGTTTGTTGTATGACATGGGTAAGAACCAATATTATATCCCTTCTCAAAGAGAGCAATTTCTTAGACTTCCTGAAATGGCAGTTCATTATCTAATTTTGTACAACATAGGGATGATTGCGAGGTATGAAACGGAATGGTGGTATGAGTTGTTAACGCAGCATATAAGCGATGATTACGTGCTAATACAGCAGTTTTTATTAGTGACAGAAAAGAAATTTCCGACATACGCTTTACAATTTCTTCTTCAATTTTGACAAACAAAAAAACCCAGCTCAATGAGCTGGGTTTTACCTTGCTTGGCGGCGTCCTACTCTCACAGGGGGAAACCCCCGACTACCATCGGCGCTGAAGAGCTTAACTTCCGTGTTCGGTATGGGAACGGGTGTGACCTCTTCGCTATCGCCACCAAACAAATTGAGAGTGTTCTCTCAAAACTAGATAACAGGTGTGACATCATTCAAAATGTGGTTAAGTCCTCGATCGATTAGTATCTGTCAGCTCCATGTGTCGCCACACTTCCACCTCAGACCTATCAACCTGATCATCTTTCAGGGATCTTACTTCCTTGCGGAATGGGAAATCTCATCTTGAGGGGGGCTTCATGCTTAGATGCTTTCAGCACTTATCCCGTCCGCACATAGCTACCCAGCGATGCCCTTGGCAGAACAACTGGTACACCAGCGGTGCGTCCATCCCGGTCCTCTCGTACTAAGGACAGCTCCTCTCAAATTTCCTGCGCCCGCGACGGATAGGGACCGAACTGTCTCACGACGTTCTGAACCCAGCTCGCGTACCGCTTTAATGGGCGAACAGCCCAACCCTTGGGACCGACTACAGCCCCAGGATGCGATGAGCCGACATCGAGGTGCCAAACCTCCCCGTCGATGTGGACTCTTGGGGGAGATAAGCCTGTTATCCCCGGGGTAGCTTTTATCCGTTGAGCGATGGCCCTTCCATGCGGAACCACCGGATCACTAAGCCCGACTTTCGTCCCTGCTCGACTTGTAGGTCTCGCAGTCAAGCTCCCTTGTGCCTTTACACTCTGCGAATGATTTCCAACCATTCTGAGGGAACCTTTGGGCGCCTCCGTTACCTTTTAGGAGGCGACCGCCCCAGTCAAACTGCCCACCTGACACTGTCTCCCCGCCCGATAAGGGCGGCGGGTTAGAAGGTCAATACAGCCAGGGTAGTATCCCACCGATGCCTCCACCGAAGCTGGCGCTCCGGTTTCCAAGGCTCCTACCTATCCTGTACAAGCTGTACCAACATTCAATATCAGGCTGCAGTAAAGCTCCACGGGGTCTTTCCGTCCTGTCGCGGGTAACCTGCATCTTCACAGGTACTATAATTTCACCGAGTCTCTCGTTGAGACAGTGCCCAGATCGTTGCGCCTTTCGTGCGGGTCGGAACTTACCCGACAAGGAATTTCGCTACCTTAGGACCGTTATAGTTACGGCCGCCGTTTACTGGGGCTTCAATTCGCACCTTCGCTTACGCTAAGCGCTCCTCTTAACCTTCCAGCACCGGGCAGGCGTCAGCCCCTATACTTCGCCTTACGGCTTCGCAGAGACCTGTGTTTTTGCTAAACAGTCGCCTGGGCCTATTCACTGCGGCTCTCTCGGGCTTGCACCCTAACAGAGCACCCCTTCTCCCGAAGTTACGGGGTCATTTTGCCGAGTTCCTTAACGAGAGTTCTCTCGATCACCTTAGGATTCTCTCCTCGCCTACCTGTGTCGGTTTGCGGTACGGGCACCTCTCACCTCGCTAGAGGCTTTTCTTGGCAGTGTGGAATCAGGAACTTCGCTACTATATTTCGCTCGCCATCACAGCTCAGCCTTATGGGAAACGGATTTGCCTATTTCCCAGCCTAACTGCTTGGACGCGGATATCCAATACCGCGCTTACCCTATCCTCCTGCGTCCCCCCATTGCTCAAATGGTGAGGAGGTGGTACAGGAATATCAACCTGTTGTCCATCGCCTACGCCTTTCGGCCTCGGCTTAGGTCCCGACTAACCCTGAGCGGACGAGCCTTCCTCAGGAAACCTTAGGCATTCGGTGGAGGGGATTCTCACCCCTCTTTCGCTACTCATACCGGCATTCTCACTTCTAAGCGCTCCACCAGTCCTTCCGGTCTGGCTTCACAGCCCTTAGAACGCTCTCCTACCACTGTTCGAAGAACAGTCCGCAGCTTCGGTGATACGTTTAGCCCCGGTACATTTTCGGCGCAGAGTCACTCGACCAGTGAGCTATTACGCACTCTTTAAATGGTGGCTGCTTCTAAGCCAACATCCTGGTTGTCTAAGCAACTCCACATCCTTTTCCACTTAACGTATACTTTGGGACCTTAGCTGGCGGTCTGGGCTGTTTCCCTTTCGACTACGGATCTTATCACTCGCAGTCTGACTCCCAAGGATAAGTCATTGGCATTCGGAGTTTGACTGAATTCGGTAACCCGGTAGGGGCCCCTAGTCCAATCAGTGCTCTACCTCCAAGACTCTTACCTTGAGGCTAGCCCTAAAGCTATTTCGGAGAGAACCAGCTATCTCCAGGTTCGATTGGCATTTCACCCCTACCCACACCTCATCCCCGCACTTTTCAACGTGCGTGGGTTCGGGCCTCCATTCAGTGTTACCTGAACTTCACCCTGGACATGGGTAGATCACCTGGTTTCGGGTCTACGACCACGTACTCATGCGCCCTATTCAGACTCGCTTTCGCTGCGGCTCCGCATCTTCTGCTTAACCTTGCACGGGATCGTAACTCGCCGGTTCATTCTACAAAAGGCACGCCATCACCCGTTAACGGGCTCTGACTACTTGTAGGCACACGGTTTCAGGATCTCTTTCACTCCCCTTCCGGGGTGCTTTTCACCTTTCCCTCACGGTACTGGTTCACTATCGGTCACTAGGGAGTATTTAGCCTTGGGAGATGGTCCTCCCGGATTCCGACGGAATTTCACGTGTTCCGCCGTACTCAGGATCCACTCAGGAGAGAACGAAGTTTTGACTACAGGGCTGTTACCTCCTATGGCGGGCCTTTCCAGACCTCTTCATCTACCTCGTTCTTTTGTAACTCCGTACAGAGTGTCCTACAACCCCAAGAGGCAAGCCTCTTGGTTTGGGCTAATCCCGTTTCGCTCGCCGCTACTCAGGGAATCGCATTTGCTTTCTCTTCCTCCGGGTACTTAGATGTTTCAGTTCCCCGGGTCTGCCTTCTCATATCCTATGAATTCAGATATGGATACCACTCCATTACGAGTGGTGGGTTTCCCCATTCGGAAATCTCCGGATCAAAGCTTGCTTACAGCTCCCCGAAGCATATCGGTGTTCGTCCCGTCCTTCATCGGCTCCTAGTGCCAAGGCATCCACCGTGCGCCCTTTCTAACTTAACCGTTAAAAAGAATCACTATGTGATATCTTGTCTTACTAATTGAATGTGATGTCTACTGTTATCTAGTTTTCAAAGAACACGTTGGTGGAGCCTAGCGGGATCGAACCGCTGACCTCCTGCGTGCAAAGCAGGCGCTCTCCCAGCTGAGCTAAGGCCCCATTATTTAAGATGGTGGGCCTGAGTGGACTCGAACCACCGACCTCACGCTTATCAGGCGTGCGCTCTAACCAGCTGAGCTACAGGCCCATCTTAACTTATTCAAGGAACAAAGTTCCTTCAAAACTAAACAAGACAGGGAACGTTCTGTTTATAAGACCCAAGGTCTTATATTCCGTAAATATCCTTAGAAAGGAGGTGATCCAGCCGCACCTTCCGATACGGCTACCTTGTTACGACTTCACCCCAATCATCTGTCCCACCTTCGGCGGCTGGCTCCTAAAAGGTTACCTCACCGACTTCGGGTGTTACAAACTCTCGTGGTGTGACGGGCGGTGTGTACAAGGCCCGGGAACGTATTCACCGCGGCATGCTGATCCGCGATTACTAGCGATTCCAGCTTCACGCAGTCGAGTTGCAGACTGCGATCCGAACTGAGAACAGATTTGTGGGATTGGCTTAACCTCGCGGTTTCGCTGCCCTTTGTTCTGTCCATTGTAGCACGTGTGTAGCCCAGGTCATAAGGGGCATGATGATTTGACGTCATCCCCACCTTCCTCCGGTTTGTCACCGGCAGTCACCTTAGAGTGCCCAACTGAATGCTGGCAACTAAGATCAAGGGTTGCGCTCGTTGCGGGACTTAACCCAACATCTCACGACACGAGCTGACGACAACCATGCACCACCTGTCACTCTGCCCCCGAAGGGGACGTCCTATCTCTAGGATTGTCAGAGGATGTCAAGACCTGGTAAGGTTCTTCGCGTTGCTTCGAATTAAACCACATGCTCCACCGCTTGTGCGGGCCCCCGTCAATTCCTTTGAGTTTCAGTCTTGCGACCGTACTCCCCAGGCGGAGTGCTTAATGCGTTAGCTGCAGCACTAAGGGGCGGAAACCCCCTAACACTTAGCACTCATCGTTTACGGCGTGGACTACCAGGGTATCTAATCCTGTTCGCTCCCCACGCTTTCGCTCCTCAGCGTCAGTTACAGACCAGAGAGTCGCCTTCGCCACTGGTGTTCCTCCACATCTCTACGCATTTCACCGCTACACGTGGAATTCCACTCTCCTCTTCTGCACTCAAGTTCCCCAGTTTCCAATGACCCTCCCCGGTTGAGCCGGGGGCTTTCACATCAGACTTAAGAAACCGCCTGCGAGCCCTTTACGCCCAATAATTCCGGACAACGCTTGCCACCTACGTATTACCGCGGCTGCTGGCACGTAGTTAGCCGTGGCTTTCTGGTTAGGTACCGTCAAGGTACCGCCCTATTCGAACGGTACTTGTTCTTCCCTAACAACAGAGCTTTACGATCCGAAAACCTTCATCACTCACGCGGCGTTGCTCCGTCAGACTTTCGTCCATTGCGGAAGATTCCCTACTGCTGCCTCCCGTAGGAGTCTGGGCCGTGTCTCAGTCCCAGTGTGGCCGATCACCCTCTCAGGTCGGCTACGCATCGTTGCCTTGGTGAGCCGTTACCTCACCAACTAGCTAATGCGCCGCGGGTCCATCTGTAAGTGGTAGCCGAAGCCACCTTTTATGTTTGAACCATGCGGTTCAAACAAGCATCCGGTATTAGCCCCGGTTTCCCGGAGTTATCCCAGTCTTACAGGCAGGTTACCCACGTGTTACTCACCCGTCCGCCGCTAACATCAGGGAGCAAGCTCCCATCTGTCCGCTCGACTTGCATGTATTAGGCACGCCGCCAGCGTTCGTCCTGAGCCAGGATCAAACTCTCCGATAAAGTAGTTTGACTGACTACGCACATCGCTGTGCGATTTATTTAAAAAATGAATTAACAGGTACGTTTTGTCTTGTTTAGTTTTCAAAGAACTTTTTGTACTTCTCTCGAAGCGACTACTTAATAGTAACATTTTTAGTTAACTAGGTCAACACTTTTTTAAAAAGTTTTACTAGTCATGTTTGTGTCTTTTAAAAGACAACAGAAATGATTATACCATAATTTTTATGACTGTAAAGGGGTATGGACATAAAAAAGCGCAGCTGTTTCAGCTGCGCTTTTCCTCACACTTCTTCTTGTGTTTCTTCTTGCTCATCTTCTTCGTTTTTTTCTACTAGTGCTACTGTAGCAACATGCTCTTCTTCTGCCATTCTGATGAGGCGTACACCTTGAGTGACACGTCCGGTAGTTGAGATGTCATCGATGTCCATTCTAATGAGTACACCGCTGGCTGTAATAATCATTAGATCCTCTTCACCTTTAGTAGCTTTCACTGCTACTAATTGGCCGTTGTTCTCAGTGATTTTCGCTGTTTTGAGTCCTTTTCCGCCCCGGCTTTGGGTTCTGTACTCTTCAGCCGGAGTTCGTTTTCCGTAACCTTTTTCAGTTACGATAAGGACATGTGATTCTTCCTCTAATATCTCCATGCCGACAACAACATCGTCATCGGTCAGGGTGATGCCTTTTACGCCTGCCGCAGTTCTTCCCATTTCCCGGACATCTGTTTCAGGGAAACGGATCAGCAATCCATTTTTCGTTCCGATGATAATTTGTTTTGTACCGTCAGTCAGACGTACACCCATCAATTCATCATCCTCACGAAGACTCAGAGCGATCAGGCCATTGTTGCGAATATTAGCGAACTGAGACAGCGAAGTTCGTTTCGAAACCCCGTGCTTTGTTGTGAAGAAAAGGTAAAGATCCGCATTGAATTCAGTGACTGGAATAATCGCGTTAATCCATTCACCCTTTTCTACCTCCAGCAGGTTAATAATCGGGATTCCTTTTGCTGTTCTGCCATACTCAGGGATTTCATACCCTTTTGCACGATACACTTTCCCCTTGTTCGAGAAGAAGAGAATCGTGTCATGAGTTGAAGTAGAGATCAAATGTTCAACGAAATCATCTTCGTTTGTTCCCATTCCCTGTACGCCTTTTCCGCCCCGTTTTTGACTGCGGTAAGTTGATGCAGGGAGACGTTTGATATATCCGTTGTGTGTCAGAGTCACTACGATATTTTCTCTCTCAATGAGATCTTCATCTTCAATTGTCTCTAATCCAGAAGTGACGATCTCGGTACGTCTTTCATCGTTAAATCGCTCTTTGATTTCCGTGAGTTCTTCACGGATGATCTCAAGTACTTTATATTCGTTTGCCAAGATGTCTTTTAGCTCTGCAATTAGTTTAACTAGAGATTGGTATTCTTCTTCGATCTTTTCACGTTCTAGTCCTGTTAAACGCTGCAGCCTCATGTCGAGGATCGCTTGTGCTTGCTTCTCTGTCAGTGAGAATTGTTCAATTAAACCTGTTCTCGCGATCTCAGCCGTTTGGGAATTACGGATAAGGGAAATAACTGCATCGAGATGATCCAGAGCTACTCTCAAACCTTCCAAGATGTGAGCTCTCGCTTCCGCTTTACGCAATTCATAAGCAGTACGGCGTCTGATCACGACTTTTTGATGGTCAAGGTAATGCTCCAGACATTGCTTTAGATTTAAAACTTTTGGCTGACCGTCAACAAGTGCAAGCAGGTTGATACCAAAAGATGTTTGTAGAGCAGTTTGTTTGTACAGATTGTTTAGAATAACATTACCATTGGCATCGCGTCTGATTTCAATGACAATTCTCATACCTGTACGATCTGACTCATCACGCAGATCTGTGATGCCCTCTATCTTCTTGTCCCTAACGAGATCAGCAATTTTCTCGATTAATTTCGCCTTATTTACTTGGTAAGGTAACTCTGTAACGATAATTCTTTCTTTACCTGAAGATGTTTGTTCAATCTCAGCTTTTGCCCGGATCGTGATAGAGCCTCGGCCAGATTCGTATGCTTTCCGGATACCGCTGCGCCCCAAGATTTGACCCGCAGTCGGGAAATCAGGACCCGGAATGACTTCCATCAGCTCCTGGATTGTAATGTCCGGGTTCTCACTGACCGCAAGTACGCCGTCAATGATTTCCCCAAGCTGGTGCGGAGGAATGTTTGTTGCCATACCTACCGCAATCCCGGCAGCACCGTTCACGAGCAGATTCGGGAACCTTGAAGGCATAACAACCGGTTCTCTTTCTGACCCGTCATAGTTGTCCTGATAATCGATTGTGTCTTTTGTGATATCTCGAAGAATTTCCATCGAGATTTTAGACATTCTTGCTTCTGTATAACGCATGGCAGCCGCTGAGTCTCCGTCAACAGAACCGAAGTTTCCGTGACCGTCAACGAGCATATAACGATAGTTGAAATCCTGCGCCATTCTGACCATGGATTCATATACCGCTGAATCACCGTGCGGGTGGTATTTCCCGATAACTTCTCCGACGATACGCGCAGATTTTTTATAAGGCTTGTCACTCGTCATGCCCAAATCATTCATTGCATATAAAATCCGTCTGTGAACCGGTTTTAAACCGTCACGAACATCTGGAAGAGCACGGGACACAATAACGCTCATTGCGTAATCCAAGAAGGACGTACGCATTTCCTGACTGATATTTATTTCACGAACTTGTGGTGTGTTTTGTTCACTCATTAAAAAACCTCCCTGAAGTATCACATGAAATATGTGGGAGTAGATTGTCCATTATGATCTTCAATACGATTTCACTATTCTCCATTATATCAATAAACTTATGATTATACACATTAAATTGCTAGAATATATAGGTATTACAAGCTTTACTGAGTCTGGTCTCGTTCAGAAAAAAGCCTTATTTCTTATTGGAAATAAGGCTTTTTATATTAGATGTCAAGATTTTTAACGTATCTCGCATTCGCTTCTATGAAGTTTCGGCGCGGTTCTACTTTGTCGCCCATCAGCATTTCAAATGTCTCATCCGCATCCATTGCATCTTCAAGAGTTACCTGAAGGAGCGTTCTAGAGCTTGGATCCATGGTTGTCTCCCATAGCTGGGTGGCATTCATTTCACCAAGACCTTTATAGCGCTGCAATCCAGGCTTAGGCGTTTGAGGAAGAGTTTTTAACAGTTCTTCAAGCTCCTTGTCATTGTATGCATATTCAACACGTTTTCCCTGTTGAACCTTGTAGAGCGGCGGCTGCGCAATGTACACATAGCCATTTTCAATAATTTGGCGCATATATCTGTAAAAGAACGTTAACAGCAGTGTTCTGATGTGCGCGCCGTCAACGTCGGCATCTGTCATAATGACAACTTTGTGGTAACGGGCTTTCTCCAGGTTGAAATCTTCCCCGATACCCGTGCCGAGCGCTGTGATCATAGAGCGCACTTCGTTGTTAGATAGGATTTTATCCAATCTGGCTTTTTCAACGTTCAGGATTTTACCTCTAAGCGGCAATATGGCTTGGAAATGTCTGTCGCGGCCTTGTTTAGCAGATCCTCCGGCAGAGTCACCCTCTACGATATATAACTCGGAGATGCTCGGGTCTTTTGAAGAGCAGTCCGCTAACTTACCTGGAAGGTTTGAAATTTCCAAAGCACTCTTGCGGCGTGTTAATTCACGCGCTTTTTTTGCAGCCATTCGTGCTCTCGCTGCCATTAAACCTTTATCGACAATTTTTTTGGCCGCATCTGGATTTTCCAGCATAAATGTTTCCATTGCCGCAGAAAATAACGTATCGGTGATTGTCCGTGCTTCTGAGTTGCCTAGTTTTGTTTTCGTTTGGCCCTCAAACTGCGGATCAGGGTGTTTGATTGAAATAATCGCGGTCAACCCTTCTCTTACGTCATCTCCGCTTAAGTTTGGATCATTTTCCTTAATAAGCCCTTTTTTTCTGGCGTAATCGTTGATAACACGAGTCAGACCCGTTTTGAAACCAGCTTCGTGGGTACCGCCTTCATACGTGTTAATGTTGTTTGTAAACGAGTAAATGTTGCTTGTGTAGCTGTCATTGTATTGCAAAGCCACTTCAACCGTAATGCCGTCCTTTTCGCCTTCAATGTAAATCGGTTCTTCATGGACTACTTCTTTAGAACGGTTTAAATACTCTACATAACTTTTAATTCCGCCTTCGTAATGGTACTCATTTTTGCGCTCTTGTCCTTCACGTTTATCTTCAATCGTGATGTTGACGCCTTTTGTCAAAAAGGCTAATTCGCGCACGCGGTTAGCAAGCAGATCATAATCATACACAGTTGTTTCTGTGAAAATCTCAGGATCCGGGATAAAATGTGTCGTCGTTCCTGTATGATCCGTTTCGCCAATGATTTCAAGGTCTGCAACCGGAACTCCGCGTTTATAGGTTTGGCGGTGGATTTTACCGTCACGGTGTACCGTCACATCAAGCTCCGTTGAAAGCGCGTTTACAACTGACGCACCTACACCGTGTAATCCTCCGGACACTTTATAACCGCTTCCGTCAAATTTTCCTCCGGCGTGAAGCACTGTCATAATGACTTCTACCGCAGGACGGCCCATTTTTTCTTGAATACCGACTGGAATACCGCGGCCATTATCTGTCACCGTGATGCTGTTGTCTTTTTCAATTTGAATGTTGATATCCGTACAATAACCGGCGAGGGCTTCGTCAATACTATTGTCGACAATTTCCCATACCAGGTGGTGAAGGCCTTTGCTGTTTGTTGAACCGATATACATCCCCGGTCTTTTACGAACAGCTTCCAATCCCTCTAGAACCTGTATCTGATTTTCATCATAACTGTTTTGCTGCTGTTCCATAGCCACGTCATTCACCTACACTTTTCTTAACGATATATTCTGATAAAAAATTTCTAAGAATCTATTTCAAACATAAATTGCGCACGTTTTTTTAATGTGCTGGAAGATAAGGGAGAGTAATATATATTCTGAACCGTGACTACGATAGATTTGGGCGTGCCGTTTACGGAAGGCACCACCTTGTGTTTCTGTTTTTTCAGAAATTCTTCAACAATAGGCGACATGTTGGCTTTAAAGTCAAAAATGCCGACAATATCTCGTGTTGAAACCACAAAGTCATCACCTAAATGAATATACAATTGCCCACCTCATTTCTTCACTTCACTAACGCACCGTTTTGCACACGGAACATTCCTGCTTGACGTAAGGTTTCGTGATCAATGCCATCAACGCTTGTCGTTGTGACAAACGTTTGTACACGGCCTTGGATCGTATGAAGCAAGTGTGACTGGCGATAATCATCCAGCTCACTCAGTACATCATCCAATAGTAAAATGGGATATTCTCCGATTTCTTCATGGATCAGGTCAATTTCCGCCAGCTTAAGGGACAATGCCGTCGTTCGCTGCTGTCCTTGAGAACCATACGTCTGCACATCGCGTCCGTTCACATAGAAAAGAACATCGTCACGATGAGGCCCTGACAGCGTAACACCGCGCTCGATTTCTTTTTCTCTTAATTTAGAAAACGCTTCTTGATAGCTATCTCCTATTTTCGACAAGTCTTCAGGATCTGATACCTCAAGAGCCGTATGGTACTTTAGGGTCAGCTCTTCTAACCCTCTTGAGATGCCCGCATGAATTGGCTGCGCCCATTTTTCGAGCTGTGCTGTAAACTGCAGGCGTTTTACGACGACTTTTGCCGCAACTTCCACAAGCTGATCGGTCAAAACATCGAGCATCGTTCTGTCAGTTTGTTTTCTTGTTTGCAGCTGCTTCAAAAAATGATTTCGCTGAGAAAGGATTTTCTGGTAAAGAGAAAGGTCATACAGGTAAACAGGAGAAACCTGTCCGATTTCCATGTCAAGAAACCGCCTTCTCACTTGAGGGCTTCCCTTTACAAGATTTAAATCTTCCGGCGCAAACATGATGGTGTTGAGGGCCCCGACATACTGGCTGAGCTTTTGCTGTTCAATATGATTGACCTTGCCCTTTTTACCCTTTTTGGAGATGACGAGCTGCATCGGGATCGCCCCGTTTTGCTTCATCACTCTTCCCTCTATTTTAGCATAGTCTTTGTCCCACCGTATAAGTTCTTTGTCATTTGATGTCCGGTGCGATTTCGCCATGGACAAGACATAGATCGCCTCCATGAGGTTTGTTTTCCCCTGGGCGTTTTCTCCGATGATCACATTTACTTTATTTTCAAATTGCAGTTCGGCATGGTCGTAGTTGCGGTAAGATGTCAGCTCTAAGTTCTGGATATACAATCAGTATCACCCGCTTTAATTGACGACTTGAAATGAACCAAATCCTTCAATCTCTACCACATCTCCAACATACAGCTTTCTGCCGCGGCGGTTGTCCGGCTCGCTGTTCACAAGCACTTCATGCTCGCTTAAAAACCACTTTGCCATACCGCCTGACTGAATCACATCGGCTAATTTCAAGAATTGTCCGAGTGTAATCATCTCTGTATCAATTGAAATCGGATTTGCCATTATATCGACCTCTTTCAAATATCACTAATATCTAATTGTACTAAAAAAAAACGAATTAGGGAAAGGGAAAACTTGTCGGAGCAGATACCGAATAGAAAAGCTGCCGAGCGGGTCGGCAGCAGTGTATCGGATTAATAGGTTCTGACAGGAAGGATAAGCTGTACAATCGTTTCATCATTCGGCGTGCGAATTAAGAAAGGTCTCATTGCCCCTGTAAAGCTTACGCGTATTTCTGCTCCTTCAAGCACCTTTAGTGCATCCAGCATATATTTTGGACTAAATGAGATATTTAATTCCTCACCCTCAATTTGATCTGCAAGAATCGCTTCCACAACTTTACCGATTTCTGGTGAGTTAGACGAAATCTCAATGGATTCAGCAGGTTTTGCAGAAAGCTTCACCACGTTGTTGCGTCCCTCTCTGGCTAAAAGAGATGCACGATCAATCGCCTGAAGGAATTCTTTTGTGTTCACGATGATTTCGGTTTTGCTGTCTTGCGGAATCAGGCTGGTTGTATCTGGATAATTTCCGTCCAGAAGCCGCGAGAAGAACAAGACGTTTTTCGCTTTAAACAGAACTTGGGTTTCTGTAATGACGATATCTACAAGTTCTTGGTTATCATCCAAAATCTTGCTGAGTTCAGTTAAGCTTTTTCCCGGAATCACGACGTTATAAGATCTGTCTTCTGGAATATCAAGTTTTGCTTTTCTTAATGCGAGACGGTGACTATCCGTCGCAGTGCATAATAATTCACTTTGCTCCACTTTCCAGTTTACACCTGTCAAGATGGGGCGTGTTTCTGAGGTGGACACCGCGAAGACTGTTTGTCTGATTAGATTTTTTAACAAATCAGTTGGAATTTGAATCGCATGATGCTCTTCGATCTGCGGCAAGTGCGGATACTCATCAGCATCAAGCCCGTTTAGATTAAATTCAGCTTTGCCAGAACGGATAATCGTCAAATACTGATTTTGCACTTCGATTTCTACAGTTGCCATCGGCAGTTTTTTTACAATTTCACTAAAGAAGCGGGCTTGTAAAACGATGCTTCCGGGCTGTTCTATTGTGACGATTTCCTTATCTCCTTCTTCTTTAGGAATGAAGGATTCAATAGAAATATCTGAATCGCTTCCTGTAAAGGATACGCCATCATCTGATGCAACGATTTTAATACCAGTCAAAATGGGAATCGTAGTTCTGGATGAAACTGCTTTTAATACATCTTGGACACTTTCAACAAGACGATCTTTTTGAATCGTGAATTTCATTTTTATCCTCCTAACGGATAATGTATTAATATATATATTTTAAAAAAATAGTAGAAGTAATAGTAGGGCTTGTGGATTTGTGGATAAGTTGTGAAAAAGACAGGAAACACAGCCTATCCACATGTGGACAGACTGTGCATGACTTCTGAAAAGTTATTCACACTTTCCCCGAATAATCCCCGGACCTGCTATTTAAGCTGTTCTTTAATTTCTTTTACATGCTGCTGAAGCTGTTCATCGTCTGCCAGCAGTTTTGAAATTTTTTCGTGCGCATGAATAACGGTCGTATGGTCACGGCCTCCAAACTCTTCACCGATTTTAGGAAGAGAGGAATCAGTCATTTCCCTTGATAAGTACATGGCGATTTGACGCGGGAAAGCTACTGATTTCGTCCGTTTTTTTGCTTTGAAATCCTCGAGTTTAATATTAAATTGCTGGCCTACTACCCTCTGAATTTCTTTTATCGTAATGACTTTCGGTTTTGAAGAAGGAATAATATCTTTCAACGCCTCAGCGGCCAGATCAGCATTAATATCTTTATTAATTAAAGATGAGTAAGCAACAACTCTGATTAATGCTCCTTCAAGTTCCCGAATATTGCTGTCGATTTGATTTGCGATGTAAAGCATAACCTCGTTCGGAATATCGAGCCCTTCCGCTTTGGCTTTTTTTCTTAAAATTGCAATTCTCGTCTCCAAATCAGGCGGCGTGATATCTGTAATCAGGCCCCATTCAAAACGTGAACGCAATCTGTCTTCAAGTGTCGGAATTTCTTTTGGCGGTCTGTCACTTGAAATGACGATTTGTTTGCTTTCTTCGTGCAATGTGTTAAATGTATGGAAAAATTCTTCCTGGGTCTGTTCTTTCCCCGCTAAAAATTGAATATCATCTATCAAAAGCACATCAACATTTCGATAGCGATTGCGGAAATCGACGGCTTTATTATCTCGGATAGAGTTGATGAATTCGTTTGTAAATTTCTCAGAAGACAGATAAACCACTTTGGCAGAAGGATTATGATCTATTACATAATGGCCGATTGCATGCATTAAGTGTGTTTTCCCTAAGCCGACGCCCCCATAGATGAATAAAGGGTTGTATGCTTTCGCGGGTGCTTCCGCTACCGCAAGAGAAGCTGCGTGTGCAAATCGGTTTCCAGATCCGATGACAAAAGTATCAAAAGTATATTTTGGATTGAGCATATTTTGGGGAAAATCAGATGTTTCTTCTTTAACCGCTTTTTTGACTTGCGGTTTCGGCATGAAGTCTTCAACATCTTGATTTTGAGGAATGACAAACTTAATGCTCAATTCTTCCCCGGTTAACTCATATATAGTATCTGCAATAAGATGCAAGTATCTGGACTCCAGCCAGTCTCTGGCAAATTCATTAGGAGCAGTGATCGTCAATGTATCTCCCTGCAGTGAGTGGGCTTTAGTTGATTTCATCCAAGTCTCGAAACTCGGTTTGCTCAACTTTTTTTCGATTTGAGCAAGGGCTTGATTCCACAGGTCTAATATATTTTCCAT